>QHRC01000269.1 GCA_003219995.1 Verrucomicrobiota bacterium | reverse complement strand
CTGGCAAAATCAATTGATCGACGAAGGAGTTCTTGGCGCCGAAGAGTTCGCCAAGATGGATAATGAGATCAAGGAACGCGTTCGGCAGGAATATAGCGAAGCAGAAAAAGCAGCGGACCCGTCGCCCGACGAGCTTCTCGCTAACGTCACAAAATCGGCGCCCAAAATCGAAAACGAAATTTTGCCGCCGGGAAAATATCGGATCGGTGACACGGTGAACAAGACTTTACGCGCCGGACTTGAGGAAGACCCACGCCGGATTGTTTTCGGGGAAGACATCGAGGATCCGAAGGGCGGCGTCTTTCGCTTAACGCAAAAGCTTTCCACGGAATTTCCCAAACAGGTTTTCAATTCGCCGCTCGCCGAATCCACCATCCTCGGCGTCGCCTGCGGTCTCGCATCCTACGGCAAGCGGCCGGTCTTCGAACTTCAGTTCATCGATTTTATTTATCCCGGCTTCAATCAACTGGTGACAAACATCTCGACGTTGCGCTGGCGCTCTTTCGGTAATTGGAAATGTCCAGCTGTCATCTACGCGCCGTATGGCGAGGGTGTGCTGGCTCACTACCCCGGTTTGTCCGTCGTCATTCCAAGCACACCCGAAGATGCAGCCGGCTTGCTTTGGACGGCCATGCACCACGAAGACCCGGTCATCTTTTTGATCCCAAAACATATGCTCTGGGCGGAACGCGAATCGAAAGAACCGATTCGTGCCGTGCCGCTCGGCCAGGCTCGAAAACATCGCGACGGCAGCGACGTCACGTTGATCGCGTGGGGCAACACAGTGGAAAAATCTCTCGAAGCGATCGCCAAGATCGACAACGGAGCCGGCGGGAGCCGAGCGACGTGGACGGGGAAGCCCGAGAGGGTTGACGAGCCGGGAGGCGAGTCAATCAATGGAGCAAGCGTCGAGTTAATCGATCTGCGCTCCATCGTGCCGTGGGACAAAGCGACGATCGAACAATCGGTGCGCAAAACCGGCCGCCTTGTTGTCGTGCAGGAGGACACAGAAAATTGCAGCGTCGGTCAGATGATCATCACCCACATTGCATCGCAGCCCGAACTTTGGACCACAATGATCAGTCCGCCGGTTCTGGTGAGCAAAGCAAACGTCATGATCGGTTACAATCCGATTTACGAATACGCCGCGCTGCCCGACGTCGAGCGCATCGTCGCCGCAATCAAACGCTCAGTTGCGACAAAAAAGGGACACGCAGCTGTAGCCGCGATCGGTGATCGCGGTCGAGCCGAGATCGTTGCAGAATCCGCCACTCCGGGATCAGCGATCCCGACTACAGTTAAGATGGATATGAGCAAACAGCGCGCCCAAAGCATCACCGTCCCGGTCATGGGCGAAGGAATTCGCAACGCAAAAATCGTGTCGCTTCTCAAAACACCTGGCGACGCCATCGCGCTCGACGACCCGCTTTGCGAAGTCGAAACCGACAAGGCCGTTTATCCAATCGAATCTTCATTCGCTGGCGTCATGGGCGAATGGAAAACGAAAGTCGGCGACACAGTCGAGATCGGGCAGGAGCTTGGGACCATTCTGACCGGCGAACCTTCCCTTGCAGGGCAATTGCAAACGGGTGCGAAAGCTTCTGGCGATGGTGTAGAGGCGGCTGTCCCCAGTCGCAAAGAACCGGAATCCGCACATGAGGGCACACGCCACGAAAAGATCGAACCTGCGCTCTCGCCCACCATCACCCGCAAACTCAGTCGCGTCATTCCCGCGAGCTTGCAGATCGACGCCCGCTGGGATTCGATCCGCAAAGCCCGCGATGCCGCCAAAAAGAAAGATGGCGAGAACGCCCCCTCACCTTCTGTGATGATTGCGTGGGCAGTCGTGCGGGCGATGGAAAAACACGCGCCGTTTCGCCGTTTGATTCTCGAAGACGATCGCATCATCGAGAACGACCATTTTGATCTTGGTATCGCGGTCGCGCTCGAAGGCGACCGTCTTGCCACGGCAGTGATAACGGAAGCGAACAAGAAAAGCTGGCCCGAGTTCGTGAAAATTTACCATGAGACAGTCGGCGCAACCCGCGGCGGGAGGGTCGACGCCATGAACGCGCCGGTTGTCGTTACGAGCCTTGGTGCGTTCGGCGTGAAGGCCGGCGCGCCCATTGTCGTCCCGCCATCAGTCGGGACGCTCTTTGTCGGCGCCGCCCACCGCGAGCTCATTCCTAACGAGAGAAAAAACGAAACCGCGGAAGTAATCACCCTCTCGCTCACCTTCGATCATCGAGTCGTTAACGGCGCCGGCGCCGCCAATTTCGTCCACGAAATCAAAGAGCATCTCGAGCAATTCAAGATTCCCACTGGAGGGACGCGCGCTGTCGCGTCCCATTAATTAAGGCCTGCCAGCGCAGCGCCCTCTATTATTTAATCCACTTCGGCGGACGCTTTTCGTTGAAGGCGGCGATGCCTTCGCGCGCTTCGGCCGATTCGCGGGCTTGCAGGTGATGTTTCAAGGCAAGATCGACATCTTCCTGCACCGACGTTGACCAAA
>QHRC01000268.1:1844-1996 GCA_003219995.1 Verrucomicrobiota bacterium | reverse complement strand
TGGAGAACCGCATTTGCACTCGACCGAATAGTCATCGTCATCTGTGGTCGCCCAATCGTGAGTCAGCTCCTCGCCGGCCTGAATATCGCACATCGCCACAAAAGTAATTTCGCCGCGCATACCCAGATTGGCATCGCAGGAATGATTGCTAT
>QHRC01000268.1:0-1837 GCA_003219995.1 Verrucomicrobiota bacterium | reverse complement strand
CGATGAAAACGTGGTCGTCGATTTGAATCTCCACCGGCCCCAGTCGCGGGGTGATTTCGTCACGTAATGTTTCGCGATCGACGATGTGCCCGCCTTTTACCGCGACGATTTCGCCCTTGCCAATATCGACCGTCGCAAATAATCCGCGCCCATGAATCTTGCTCTCACGGACTTCTGTTTTCGGCGAGAGATAGGAAAGCGGCATCATCGAGGGAAGTGACAAGTGACAAGTGACAGGTAAGGATAGCAGCGATCTCGTCCCTCATCACCGGTTCACTCGTCACTATTTTCAATGAAAACGCGCAAAGCCGCCGTCGTGTTTATTTTTGTGACCGTGACGCTCGACATGCTGGCAATCGGTTTGATCGCGCCGGTCCTGCCCAAACTGATCCTCGATTTTCTCGGCGGCAATATGAGGGTCGCGGCCGACTGGAATGGAATCTTCGGGACTGTCTTCGCGGCGATGCAATTCTTCTTCTCGCCCGTGCTCGGCGTTTTGTCTGACCGCTTCGGGCGCCGGCCGGTGATTCTCTTGTCGAACCTGGGGCTCGGTCTCGATTACATCGTCATGGCCCTGGCCCCGACGATGAGCTGGCTTTTTCTCGGACGCATCATATCCGGCATTACTTCCTCGAGCATTCCAACGGCGATGGCTTACATCGCGGACGTTGTCCCAAGAGAAAAACGCGCCGGTGCGTTTGGGATGGTCGGGGTCGCGTTTGGTCTTGGTTTTGTTCTGGGGCCGGCAATCGGCGGACCGCTCGGCGACATCAGTCCACGTCTGCCATTCCTGGTCGCGGCCGGTTTTAGCCTGACGAACTGGCTCTGGGGATATTTCTTTGTGCCCGAATCATTGCCGCGCGAGCGACGCAAGGAATTCACGCTCCGCCGCGCCAATCCGGTTGGCTCGCTCGTATTGTTGCGCTCGCATCATGAATTGTGGCGTTTGGCCACAATTCAATTTCTGGCTTACGTGGCGCACAATGTTTTTAGCATCTGGGCCCTGTATGCCATCTATCGCTATGCCTGGACCCAAAGCATGATCGGCTTTTCACTTGCCATCGTCGGCGTTTGCACCGCCGTCATCTCCGCCGGCTTGACGCCGCGCATGGTGGCGCGTTTTGGGGAACGGCGCACATTGTACATCGGTCAATTTTTCGGCGCGACCGGCATGCTTATCGCCGGTCTTGCGCGAAGCGGCGCGGTTTTACTCGCATCGATCCCGATCATTTCGATGTGGAATATCTCGATGCCCGCGGCGCAGGGAATGATGACGCATCGCGTAAGCGAGCGCGAACAAGGCGAGCTGCAAGGCGCCATCGGCAGCTTGCGTTCGCTCTCTTTTCTGATCGGCCCCGGGTTGTTTTCGTGGACCTACGCCTGGTTTATCAATCCGGAGCGCTCGTTTCATTCGCCGGGCGCACCGTACTATCTTGGCGCGGCGATGCTGTTCACTGCCATGTTGATGTCGACACGGATTGAGCAACCGCAATTCGCCTCAACATCGACAACTACGTCTAAAAGCGCAGACGTCGTGCCGCCGGAAGGCGTCACGTCCGGCAGCGTCGCTCCGTTCGTTGATCCGCCGGAACGAAAAAATAGTTGAGTCCGCGCATTACATCGCCAAGATGCGGTCGAACATGAACGCGATCGGACGAAGCCGCATTGTCCAGTTGGCGATCGTCCTGTTCATAATCTTCTCTTGGATCGCGATCTCGAACCATTGCGCGTTCGGCGCAGTTGCTGCCCAAGCGGGGGCCTCGCCAACCGCATGTCCGTTCCATTCCAAGCCGGCAAAGCAAAAAGAGCAATCAACCGAAGTACAGTGCTGCAAGAT
>QHRC01000166.1 GCA_003219995.1 Verrucomicrobiota bacterium | reverse complement strand
CAACAAATCGCCGTAACGTTGACTCGCTAATTCAAGGCAGCGATCAAGGATCTGCGATGGCGTCTGGAGCTTGAGCGTTTCATCGACAAGCTGGCCGCACTCCGCAATCGTTAAACTTTGCACCGCGCGCTTGACCCGCGGGACGAGTGTCGCGCTCGCGCTCAACTCATCCATCCCGAGGCCGAGCAGAAGCGGAACGAGCGCGATATCGCCCGCCATCTCACCGCACACGCCGACCCAAATGTCATTCGCGTGCGCGGCGTCAGCGATCATCTTGAGCAAGCGGAGCACGGCTGGATGCGTCGGCTCGTAGAGATGCGCGATGCGCTCGTTCACGCGATCGACCGCGAGCGCGTACTGAATCAAATCGTTCCGATGCTGAAAAAATCGACTTCGCACGCGAGAATGTCGGCGGAGATTGCCGCACTGGGGATCTCGATCATCGCGCCCGCTTCAGTTGCATCGCCGAATGTCGATCCGGTGCGACGCAGTTCTTCCTTGCATTCGTGCAAGATCGACATCGCGCGCCGCAATTCGTCCAAGCCGGAAATCATCGGGAACATGATCTTGACATTGCCGACGGCGCTGGCGCGAAGGATGGCGCGCAATTGGGTTTTGAAGATGTCGGTGTTTTCGAGACAAACGCGAATCGCGCGCCAGCCGAGGAACGGATTGAGCTCGTCACTTACATCGACGCTGCCAGCGGCCAGCTTGTCGCCTCCAAGATCAAACGTGCGGATGATCAGCGGATCGGGCGAAACACGCTTCGCAACTTCTCGATACGTTTGGTATTGTTCGTCCTCGGTGGGAAGCGTGTTGCGATTCAAATAGAGAAATTCCGTGCGATAAAGGCCGATTCCCTCGGCGCCGTTGGCTGCAACCGCATCGATATCGTCCGGAAGTTCGATATTGGCGGAGAGGACGACGTGACGTCCGTCGCGCGTGGTCGACTTTGTCTCGCGAAGCTCTTTTAACTGGGTGACGACTTTGACTCTTCTCGACTCGATCTCGCCATAATGCGCCAGCGTCGTCGGCGTTGGATCGACAACAAGCAAGCCGTTGGTGCCGTCGAGCAGGACATGCTGGCCGGTCTCTAGTTTTTCGGTCACGTCGTGCAATCCAACGATCGTGGGAATGTTGAGCGAGCGCGCCATGATCGCGGTATGCGATGTGCGGCTGCCGAGATCGGTGGCGATGCCGAGAACGCGCTTCCTGTTCATGGTCGCCGTGTCCGAAGGCGTGAGATTGTGCGCGACAAGAATGTGAGGCTCGGTCAGGGCAAGGAATGTTTTCGGCGCTTTTCCCTGTAAGTTTCGAATCACGCGCTTCGTTACATCCTGGATATCGAGCGCGCGCTCGCGCAAATAGGGATCGTCGAGCTTGCTTAGCGTTTCCGCGTAATTCGCAGCAACTTCCTGAAAGATCCACTCCACATTGCAAAGATCGCTCTCGAGTTTGCGCAGGACTTCGTCGATCAAAGTACGGTCTTCGACCACGAGCAGGTGGGCGTCGAAAATGCCCGCGTCTTTCGCCCCGATCGATTCGGCGATCTTCTGCTGCATCTCGAGAATCTGCATGCGCGTCTGAATAAGCGCCGTTTCGAAGCGCCCAATCTCGTTTGTGATTTGCGAGGGCTCGATGTGATAGCGCGGGACGTCGTCGAGGTCGTCACGCACGACGTGAATCGCACCCTGGGCAATTCCCGGAGAGACTCCCGCTCCTTGAAACCGAATTTCCGGCCGCGCGTTATCGCTCATTCACCTGCCAGACTAACGGGGATGTCAATCTTCGTTGAAGCGCGCGTTGATCAGTTCCTCCAGCTCCTCCATCGCGCCAGCTGCATCCGGCCCCTCGCAGCGGATGCGCAACTTGGACCCCTGCCCGGCCGCCAGCATCATCAAGCCCATAATGCTCTTGCCATTGACCTCTTCGCCTTTTTTTGCCACCCAAATTTCCGAGCGATAACGGCTCGCGATGCGCACAAACATCGCCGCCGGTCGCGCGTGCAGACCGAGCCGATTCACAATCGGAATTTCCTTCTCGATCTTTTGGCTGCGCGCTGCGGCGCTGGCTCGGCGATTGAGCAATCCCATTATTTCGACCCTGGCTTCATCATATTGAGCAGCTTGGTGTTGAACTGGACGGCGCTGTTCTGGCCGAGGCCCTTTAACTTTTGATCCATCGCCGCCACTTCGATCAGGCGCGCGATATCGCGGCCCGGCCGCACCGGAATGGTCACGTGCGGTACTTGCAGGCCGAGAATTTCGTAAAATTCCTGATCGAGTCCGATTCGGTCTACCGCCTCCAAATCCTGCCACTCCTTCAACGTCACGACGAGATCGAGGCGCTTCTCGATCCGGATGCTGCCAATGCCGAACACGGAAGCGACGTTGATAATGCCAATGCCACGCACTTCCATATGATTGCGAGTGAGCTCGGGCGCCGTTGCCATGAGCTCACGGCCTTCCAAAGAAGTCATCCGTGTCACGTCGTCGGCCACCAGACTGTAGCCGCGCTCGATCAAGCCTAGCACGCATTCGCTTTTGCCGATGCCGCTTTGACCGCGAATCAAAACGCCGACGCCAAGAATATCGACCATGCTTCCGAACTCGGTCACCGTCGGTGAAAAATCGACTTCCAGCGCGATGGTGGCGGCGTTGATAAACTTCATTGTGATCATCGGTGTGCGAAACACGGCGATCTTTTCTTCGGTCGCGACCGCCAGAAGCGGCGGATCGAGGTGAAATCCGCGCGAGACGACGAGACACGGAATTTTTCGGGCGCAGAGATCGCGAAAGCGTTTTACCCGAAGTCTTTGCGGCAAACTTTTGAGGTAGGTATGCTCAGCAGCGCCCAGGACTTGGACGCGCTTTTCCGCGAAGTAACTGAAGAAACCGGAAAGCGCCAGACCGGGGCGATTGATCGTAGGCTCGCGAATTTTCCGATGAAATCCCACCCGCGGACCTTCCAGCTTCATCTGCAGCTTTTCCGCGTGCAAATTGTAAAAGCTCTCGACCGTGACAACCGGCACGCTCTTTTGCCGGTCGCTTGTCGAGGTAATCGTCTGAGTGCCGCTGCGCTTCGCCATAAGCCCCTAACTTGTAACGCGGAAGCGGCGCGATTTCCAATTTGCGTCGCCAAAGATTTCGTCAGGATGGTTTTTGCCGAGCCTGCTCGATGGCGCCGTTAATTTCGTCATTGTCCTCCAAAGACAAAATGCCCAGCCGGCGACGATAAAGGCGACCCCACGCGTGCATTTCATCTTTACTCGGTTGAAAAAATTTCTGCGCGAAGAGCGTTGGCACGAATGCGCTCAAAATCACGACCGTGACCAGGATCGTGTATTGCCGTTGATCAATGATGTGGTTTTGCAATCCGAATAGCGCCGAAATCGTGCCGAAGGTGAGGCCTGTGGCCATCAACAAGGTCGTGTAAGCAGCCTCGCGCGGGCGCATATAGTGCAGACGTGCCAGCGGCCAGACGCCGATCGTTTTTGTCGTCATCTTTAGCAAAAGAAGACCGCCGACAAGCGCCAGCGCCGGCCAGAGTGCCGGCAGCGAAACATAGAGCCCGGCCTTAATGAAGTAGAATGGCGTAAACATCGCGAAGGCGATGCTGCGCATTCGATGAACCAGTGTTTTGTCGCGAAGGAAAACTCCTGCGACCACCAGGCCAACCAGGTAAGCCGGCAATACCGCTTCGCTTTTCGCGCTGGTGGCGAGGCCGCCTAGAAAAAACAAAACGAAAAAGATGAACTTTACTTCCGGTTCGCTTACGTGCGT
The DNA here is from genome assembly GCA_003219995.1 of Verrucomicrobiota bacterium. Taxonomy (GTDB): domain Bacteria; phylum Verrucomicrobiota; class Verrucomicrobiia; order Chthoniobacterales; family UBA10450; genus UBA10450. The sequence goes on along the minus strand of QHRC01000166.1, from coordinate 5,741 downwards.
CGCGCCTAACCTGTCGATGATTGCTTTTGTCCATCCGGGCATGAAGAAAAGGACGATGCCCATGGTGACGACAAAGATCAGCAGCGAGAGATTGTAATTGGCGAACAGCCCGCCTAGCGCCAGAACAGTCCCGAAATCGGTAATAAAGCACGTCGCCAAAATCATTTTGCCCATCGCTGTGTCGCTAAATCCTCCTTCAATCATCACCGCATAAACGACCGCGACCGATGTAGTGGAAAGCGCGATACCAGCGATCTGCGCCTGATGAAGCGGCCAACCGAGCACGAATTGCGCGAAGAGCCACACGATTCCAAACGGTGCCGCGAATGAAATGACGCCGATCAGCGCGCTCGCCCGCAGATTCGCCTTAAGCGAGCGCGGATCGATTTCCGTGCCGGCGAGAAACATCAGCATACCGCTGCCGAGCATGGCCAAAAAATTGATCCATTCATTGCTCGCGGTGAGATGCAGGAAGTTGCCGGCGATCACTCCGACGAAGATTTCGACCGATATTCCCGCCCAGATCGAGACCAGGCTCGCGACAAGCGCCAATCCCATCCAAACCGCCGCGACAAACCAAATGTTTTGAAAGACTGCGGTCGAACCGAAACTGACCAAAATAGAATTGAGCATAATAAAACTCCTGTTCGCGCATTATTGCGCCAGCAGGAGTCATTAGCTCTGAAACCGGTCAGGCGGTTTTCCCAATTTTGGGAAAGGCAAACTCCATTGCCCTCTCAGACAGTATCGCCAGCCTGCTTTCGATCAACAAAAAGATCGGAGGCCAATGCTGCACCCGTTGTAAGATCGACAAAACAACGGCGGGTTGCGGCGAGAATCAGAGAAACAGTGAGAGATTCCTCCACTTCAGTCGGAATGACAGGTCACATCTTGAAGCGTTCGCCGAGGTAGAGCTGGCGGCTGATCGGGTCGTTGATGAGAAAATCTTTCGTGCCTTCGCTCTCGACGCGGCCTTCGAAAATTAAATAGGCGCGATCGACGATCGACAATGTTTCGCGCACGTTGTGGTCGGTGATCAAGATCGCCAAGCCTAATTTGCGCAGATTGACAATGATCTGCTGCACGTCGTAGACGGCGATCGGGTCGACCCCGCTAAACGGCTCGTCCAACATGAGCAATTTCGGTTTGGTTACTAACGAACGCGCGATCGTGAGCCGCCGTTTCTCGCCGCCGCTCAGGGTGAGCGCCTGGTTTTTCGCGATCCGTTCGATTCCGAATTGATGAATCAACTGTTCGCAACGCTGTCGCCGCTCGTGCTTGGACAATGGCAGCGTCTCCAAAATGGCCATGATGTTTTGCTCGACCGTCAGTTTACGAAAGATCGATTCCTCCTGCGGCAGATAACCCATGCCGAGCCGCGCGCGTTTGTACATCGGATAATTCGTCACGTCGGTGCCTGAAAAAATAACGCGACCGCTGTTTGGCCTAACAAGTCCGACGATCATGTAAAAACTGGTCGTCTTGCCCGCGCCGTTCGGCCCGAGCAAGCCCACGATCTCCCCGGCGCGCGCGCTGATATTAACTCCGTTGACGACTGCGCGGCCGCCATAAATTTTCACCAGCTCCTCGGTCGTAATTACATTGTCGATCTTGGCCGCGGCCGGCGTGCCACCTTCCATCCTCAAAGAGGAAGCATCCTGGCCAGTAGTTTTTTTGGGCACAGCCTGGCTCGATCCGACGGGAGCCTCCTTGTGCACAAGCGATTTCGCGAGAGGCTCGCGTTTGGAATGGCCAACGTTCGCGCCGCTGAAAACGTCCGGAAAACTGTCCGACTCACTTGGGATAAGAGGCATCGGTCTTAGGGATTCACCAAAACTACAATAGCTCCAATGATTCTAAATTTCTATCCATCACCAAGAAATCCGAGAAGCCCGCGCAGCTCAATGGCTGATCATGCTGTCGGCGAAGCCGGCGGCGACGGTGTTGGCGATGGCGTGCCTTGCTCGTTCGGCTGCTGGCGAATCTCAGTCCGACTCGGCCCGTGCGTACTGAGCTGGCCATTCTGATTGATGACCATGACCGTGTCCGGGCTGGTCGCCAAATGGGTATTTAACCCTTCCTGCACACGCGGCGTGCCGCTCAACTCCACATCGCCGGTCGCAGCCGTGTAAATCGCCTTGTCCGAACGGCCGACCGAGTGGGTCGGTGGTCCTCCATTAGGGTCAGGCCGGTCGCGTACAACCGCCACATTGCCTTCTGCAATCGTCTTCTCTAGTTTCTGATTCTCGCCTTTGCTGATGTAAACGGTCAACTTGTCGGATTGAAGATTAAAACGCGGGTCGATCACCTTCACGTGACTGCTAAAGATGCCGATGCTTTTGTTCGAATCAAAAAATGCCTCATCCGCATAAATCTCCGTTGTCGTCGGTTCAGTAGACTGTGTCTTATTGCCTGAACCGAAAAAGTTGTTGACGCCGGATTTACCTTCTTTTTCGGTCGCTGCCTTCTCCGCCTTCTTCGTGGGAGTGCCGGACGCCGCTGGCGAGACCGCGAGCTGCGCCCGCAATTGCACGGTCATGCCACAGATCATCACGAATACCGCCAACAGCGTTCTCATTCGTTTTCTTTTCTCATGAGCTGCGATTGCTGCGTGATCACCATCTTCACATTGCCGACTAAGTGCCCCGTTCGTGTGTTCGTATCGAACTGGACCGAGTCTCCCGTGATGTTAAAATCGGCCCGCTTAATCGTGGTGCGCTCCGGCGAACTCAATACCCGCGTCTTCAAATTGAGCACGGAACTGTGCATGTCGATCGTCAGATCGGGACGATTCTCCGGCGTGTAGGTCATGATCTCAAGATCCTGAAAACCGACGTGTTCCTCATCGATTCGTCGTGCAGTCTTAGCCTCAAACTTTCCCCGCAGACGGCCATCGGTGCCGAAATCAGGCAGCACCAGGCCCTTGGCCTCATGACCAATCGGAAGTGGAATATTAGTGAGACTTTGCTCACCCGGCGACGCACTCGATGCGGCGGAGAGTTTCTTTTTCCTGCCGCCTTTTGCCTGGGCAAAGGCCGGCCCTGTCGAGATTAAGATCGACAAGAACAGGAGCGACAAAAGCGAAACGAACCAGCTCCAGTTTGCGGAGCGGCCGCTACGAGACGGCAGCATGAATAGCCTTTAACATGCGCAGATGCTTCGGCAAATTTTTTAGCGGTATCTGGTTCGGCCCATCCGATAAGGCGCGCGCCGGATTTTCATGCACCTCCATGAAGATGCCGTCGCATCCGGCGGCCATGGCCGCGCGTGCCAGCACCGGCGCGAGTTCGCCGTCACCGGAAGTCGCGTCCCCTGCTCCCCCCGGACGCTGCACGGAATGGGTCGCATCAAAAATGACCCGGTAGCCGGCTTCGCGCATCCAATGCAACGAGCGCATATCGGCGACCAGATTGTTGTAGCCAAATGTCGTGCCGCGTTCCGTGAAGCAGAATTTCTCGTTGCCGAAGGCGGCGAGCTTCTCCGCAATATTCTCTACGTCCCACGGCGCGAGAAACTGGCCTTTCTTTACATTGATGGCGCGACCGGTTTCGGCCGCCGCCCGAAGCAAATCCGTTTGCCGGCAGAGAAACGCCGGGATCTGCAACATGTCGATCTTGCCCCCGGCAATTTCCGCCTCGGCCGGCGAATGCACGTCCGTCGTCACGGAAACTTTTAAATCGCGGCCGATCGCCGACAGAATCTCGCACCCTTCGCGCACGCCGAAACGAACGGACCGACGTTCGGTTCGCTTTGTCATAGGAAGCTTTGAAGATAAGATCGACCTCTTCCTGCGCGCAGATTTTCTCGATGCTCCTGGCCATGCGCCAGACAAACTTCTCCGATTCGATCACGCACGGCCCAAGAATGAAGACAGGGCGTTTTCCGCCAATGGTAACGGACTTGATTTTTAGCGGCTTAGGTTTCACGAGAGTCGAGCTAAGTCCTGAGTTGTAGCGGCGGTTGTGTCAACCGCCGAAATTAAAAACAGGCGCTGGCAGCGGCGAGCGCCTCTACAACTTTTTTTGCCGCACAAGATCGACAATCGCAAAGGGCAAATAGAGCACGATGAAAAAGAGCAGGGCGACGAAATGCATCTGCACTAGGTAAAGCGGCCGCCAGTCGGAGAGAAAACTCAAAATGGAAAATGCCTCCGGTTTATGGAGCAAAAATCCGTAGTTATAACCAGTTAGCTCGTCCGCGATGAAGGTAACGACAAAATAAAATTCCGACCAAGCGAACACGCGTAAGATCGACATGGGACGCGGCCGATACCTGCGGGTCAGCATCAGGAAAATCACGCCGATGATGATGCCCGAATGCGAAATGAAAAAACTGAAGAAACGAAAGTCCGGAAAGCCGAAGTGGAGACTTGGCGTGAGCACAGCTTGGAGCGTCCCGCCGATTCCCCAAAAATACGCGACCTCGAACCAGCGCTGATTTCCACTCCACATCGCAACGATCACGACGACCATCCCCCAATCGCAAAGTTGGAGCGGCAACATTTGTTCCCAGCTCATCACGCTGACGTTGCGGACAAGAATTAAATAGACAGCGTAATTCAAAACGAGCAGGACGGAGAGCGATGCGACGATCGCGCGCTCGAGGTGGCTCGATTTTGCTCGACGCACAATCCCTGCGAGGACGAACGGCAGCGCGATGGTTAGGAGAATGACGGTGAGATGGGCGGCGCCATAAGCTTGAAATGGATGATTCATCGGAAAAATTGCACGGCCGTTGTGTCAACCCAATAGCCAGCCGCTTGATACAAGCGCCTCTACAAGTCACGCGCAAGATCGACATTAACAAGATCGACAATTGCTCAGCGAATCACCCAGAGGTTGCACGGAATTACGTCCGTGATCCATGCGATATGATTGGGCAATCGCTCGCCGGTAGGGCCGCTCGTCTGCACAGGCACAACGAGCAAATCAGCTTCCACCGATTGGACGAAGTCGGACGCGGCAAAGCCAGTGTTACCGCGAAGGCAGCGCGCTTCGATAGGCACATCGGTCTGACCGGCGGCGAGAATGAATTCTTCCAAAGCAGCTTCCTCCTCTTCGAAGGTGCGGGGCCGCGGCGCGCTATCTCCAGCATCGGCCCGCAAGGAGGCGCGCGCTTCATCGAAGGTGGTGTAGGTGCGAACAACATAGAGCCTTTCGCACGCTTCGGCCGCGGCCAAGCCAAGGGCCTTCTTGAACGCCTGCTGACCGTGCTCGGAATAGTCCGCGATGAAAACGATCTGCCGCAGCGGTTTTGGTTCACGCTCCGGCTTGGTAAAAAGCAAGACAGAACATCCTGCCTCGCGAACCAGCCGTCGCGCGACATTACCAAGAACCGGCCGCAGAATAACCTCTTTCTCGAGCGCACCGGCCACGACAAGGTCGACATCATTGTCTGCCAGTGCTTTCAAGATCGCTTCGGCCGGATCGCCCTGCCGGTAATGAATGGTCGAGTCGCCCGAAAGCTGCAATTGCACCAGCGCGTCACGAAATTTCTGCGCGGTTTTCTCATTGCGTTCGCCGACATAAATCAAACTTAACTCCGAACCGAAACGATCACGGATCCGTTTTGCTTCCGAAAGCACTTGCTCAAACCGCGGGGAAAAAGTGCTGGCCACGGCGATCGCTTTGTAGCTCGACAAATTCATCATGAAGGCGCAGACCAATCTCCTCGCTGCGTGAACTTCGGCAACCACGGAAAAGTTTGATGTTTGACGTTTGATGTCTGATTTTCCGGTCGCA
>QHRC01000270.1 GCA_003219995.1 Verrucomicrobiota bacterium | reverse complement strand
AGTTCCCGAGATTCTTCGGACAGAAATCCGGCAATATCGGCTGCCAGCTCGGAGGCGGGCGTAGGTCCGGTGGCGACTCAGTCCTCAGTGGAGGAGGCACAAAGGGCAGCCAAGCTATTGACCGAGAGACTGAGCTTTGCGATGGTCGTTTTGTTGTGAGACGCCGCCAAATCGAGAAGGCAATCGAGCGTAACGTCCCCTTCGTTCTAAAAATGGCGGACGGCAACGAGTACCGCGTGCCTCACCGCGATTTTATCGCGCTCCCACCCAAAGCCGCTTATGTCATCGTTTTCGATGCGGAAGGTAAGAGCTTCGATGTTCTCCCGCTGTTGACGATGACGGGGCTCCATCAATCCGGTGACGGAATCGGCGCTCATTCCGCAGAGTAAAGTGGCGATTGAAGTCAGAGGACAGCCTCCTTCGCGCAAGCGGCTACGGCGAGCGAGCGAGGACGAAGAAGTCAGAGGTCAGCCTGCCAAGCCGTAGCCCATGGCACGCCGAAGCGGTTTCGCGTAGGTGGCTTGGCGAAGGCTGGAGATCAGGAGACAGAGGGGAGACGTTGAAAAACTGAACAGCTGAATGAAGCGAATGGGATAAGCGACATAGAAGGTAAGTCGCAAGGGTAGCGGCGACGGAGTGTGAGCAACGACGGAGTTTCAAAAGCTGAGAATTGAAAAATGGATAAATCAAACAGAAGGAAACGAAGGTAACAAAGGTTTGCTGTAGTTGGGGCTGCGCGGGAGGCTTCGTTTTCTTTGTTACCTTCCGTTCAGAAGTTTGTCTCAATCAACGAGCGTTCTTCCGTCAGCTGTAGCGGCGGTCTATTTATCGCGCTGTAGCCTTCGAAAGCGCACGACCGTCGATCGATGTCTACGCGAATCTACTGCCGGCGCTCATAGAGCGCCGCTACAGAAGAACGCTCAGAGAGTGGTGTTACAAAGAGAATAGTGCGGCCGCAATCCGGCGGCCGGAATCACCGATTCCGGCTACTGGAGTTTCTCGATCAACGCGCGTTCTTCGTGGGAACTGTAGCGGCGGTCTATGACCGCCGGATTATTTTGGTTTCGGCGCTCGCAGAGTACCGCTACAAGATTTTTTCAATCAACGCGCGTTCTTCGGGAAGGAGCTGCTCTGGCTTGATTTGGCCTTTTTCGGTTAGGGCATCGTCGTGGTGGCCGGTGGCTTCGAGCACTGCGGCATGCACGGCCAGCGCGGAAGGGGTGAGGATGTTGACTGCGACCTGGACATTTTCGTAAATGCGCAATGCGTCCTGTGCGCGCCCCTGTCGCAATCGTGCCAGCGCAAGCAGAGTGCGATGCGGCAGGCTGGCCGGCTCGCGCTCAATCAATTTCTCGGCGAGCTGCTCGACTTGCGCGGCTTCGTGTTTGCTCGCCGCGGCATCGGCCGGCCAGACCAGCAATCGCGTATAGGCTTCGTCATTCTGGATCGCGGGATCGTCCGGCCAGATGCGGAGCATGTCGGCCAGGACGGTGTGCATTTTTTTCGTGTCGCCCTTGGCGTGGGCCAGACGCAGCCGGCCATCTTGCGCGATGCGCAACTTCGGCGCGGCCGCCGCGGCGCTGTTGTAGGCGGCTTCGGATTCAGCGAGGGTAAAAAGTTTCTGTAAATCGCCGCCTGCGGCCTCGAGCGCGCGCTGCCAGTAATTTTGGGTGGCCGTTTTCTCGCCGAGCTGCGCGCTGCACCGGGCGAGATACATTTGCTGGACCACCGGTTCGAGTGGGAACCGGTCGCTCGAAAGCAATTGCTTTACTTCGCTCCAGCGGTCGAGCGCGCCGAGAGCATCGAGATGTTGCAAAAAAAGGTCGCGCGATTGCAGCGCTTTTTCGAGCGGAATGGTATCGAGCGTTTTTTGATATTCGCCTTTGCCATTCAGCCAGGCCGCCAGCGCGGCGAGTCCGCCGGCCTCGGAATTTTTCCAATCCTTGATGGCGCGGGCGACGAGCGCATCGCGCTGCGACTCATCCGCATGGATGCGCAAGTCGAGCGCGAGAAGTTTGTGCTGCGCTTTGGCCAGCGGATGTTTTTCTAGCGCGTTGGCCAGATCGACAATTGGAGGGACACGCGCCGTCGTGTCCTTTTGGCCGGACGACACAGAGGTCGTCCCTCCGGTCTGGCTCGAGAGCGCGCGCTGGGCGAGAACGACCAACACATCGAGGCCGACCGCGCTTTGATCGGCCGATAACTTTTCCAGGCGCGACCAGGCAGCGGTTTCACGCTCGTTCGGCGTGCTCGAACCACTACGCGCCGATGCCAGCTCGAGCACCGCGGCCTGAAGTTGTTCGCGCGGTGTCGCGCGCGAGTCGACAAGAATTCTGTCGAGAAATGTTTGGGCTTCGGCAGGCGCGCCCTTGTTGATTAGCAATTGCGCGGCGAGCAGCCAATCCGCCGGCCCGACATCCGCGCGCGCGAGCAGCTCGCGCACCGCGGCTTCGGCGCGCGCGATCTCATTCGCCATCATCGCGATCGTGGCTTCGTCGCGAAGATCCTCGGGAGTCAACTTTTCGATCTTGGCCAGCTGCGCCCAGATCTCGAGCGCGTCGGGCTGGCGGGTGCGGGAAAGAAAACGCGCCACCGCGCGCATCGCCTGCGGTTCGGTCTGGCGCA
>QHRC01000165.1:21886-27195 GCA_003219995.1 Verrucomicrobiota bacterium | reverse complement strand
CCGAGCGTCGGCTCGATTTGGGAGACGTGGCAGATGAAGTTGACCCAGAGTGGATGGCAAGGTTCCAACGGCGCGAAGTTCGATCTAAACTCGAATACGTTGCGCCCGGCCGGCTGGACCTCGGGCGATGCCGCGGGATTACCGATGTTTCCGGCGCTGGTGCGTTACGACGAATGCGAACGCGGAATGGTGGAACACGCGTTGCGTTTGTGCGTGCCGAAAACACGGCGCGAATACATTTATCCCGCGAACCATTACGCTTCGACGATTCCGGCAACCTCAATAAATTATCCGGTGATGGGTCAACGGTTTCGGCTCAAAGCGAGCTTTGTCATTCCGAGTAATTGGACGATTGAAGAGAAGGCGGTGTTGCTCGCGCTCAAAAAATACGGCGCGCTTGTGGCCGACAACAGCGGCGGTTTCTTTTCCATTTCGGTTTGTCCGGACGATCGATTCTCGTCAATCGCGTTCAACAATCTTTCCACAATCGACGTCAGCAATTTTGAAGTGATCCAAACGACCGGGCCGAACGAAGGGCCACGGTCCCCGGGCGCGCCGACGGTTGATGCCGGCCCGGATCAAAATGTCGATGTGATGAGCGCGACGCTCGCCGGTACCGTTATCGATCCAAGCGGAAACGCTGTCATCCAGTGGCAGCTCTACTCCGGGCCGGCTGCGGTCGGTTTCGCCAATCCGAACTCGGCTAACACCATGGTCTTCTTTGGCCAATCTGGCTCCTTTACGCTTTTGCTTAGCGCGAACGATTCGGTTCACGCTGTCGCCTACGATGCGGTGATTGTAAATGTGCAGGCCAGCTCGCCGACACCCACGCCAACACCGACTCCCACTCCCACACCGACTTCAACTCCAACTCCCACGCCGACCGCGACGCCAACGCCTACCCCAACCGCTACGCCGCCTGCAACTCCGACGATCAATGTATTGGTTTCGCCGAGTCAGGTTCTGGAGGGAAGTGATGCCACATTTAGGATCTCGAGTTCCACCGTTCTTTCACAGCCGATCACAGTGCGTTATTCGATGAGTGGCAAGGCGCAGCAGGGGATTGATTACACGCTTAACGGAACTCCCGGTCAGGTCACGATTTCCAGCGGTCAGTCGTCGGCCACCGTCATGTTACACGCTATCGCAGACCATGTTCAGGAAAGGAACGAGAGCGCGATAATGACTTTGACCAACGGCGCCGGCTACAAGCTCCCGACCCATCCAAAGGCGACAGTGACTATTGTGAGCGGACCGTAGGCGCCGCACTAAGGCACTCTTTCGCACAACGCCAGCGTCGAACATTCGACCCAAACTGGTCACATCAGCCGTCCGAAACAGGGCGAAGCTGATGAAGATGGTTGAGCAAGAAAGAAGATCGCGTAGAACTGGTGACAGCGCTCATTGCGCGTGATCGCGGCCGTCACCAGGCCCGCGAAATAAAGCGAGCTGCTGACGATATATTGCGGTCCGAGGTCAAAAAAATGCGGAATGCCCTTGAGCACCGAGTCAAAGATATCGACCGGCGTAAACACGGCAAAGAGGATGAAGAATGCGCGATGGTTAGCGTAGTAGTGTGTTTTGTAATTGACGAACTCGTCGATCGCGCCTTCGCGGGGAAAAAGGAAGCGACGCCAGATACAAGATCGTGGGCGAGATCAGGACGAAGACAAAAAGAAAAAACGTCCAGAGCTGTTCATTGCGCCAGCGATAAAAAATCCACCAGGCAATGACCAAATACAAAAAGAGATTCACGATCCAGGCGGCGTGCACCCAGTAGATGTGGCGACGTGATCGCGCCTGTAGCATTTCACCGACGCCGGCCAACACTCGCGTCATGCCCAAAGCGAGAATGATGGAAATGAGAACGGAGAGATATTCGAATGCATTCATCCGCTAGGAAATGTTTAATGTTTGCTGTGCGATGTTTCATGTAAGCATGAATCTGCGGGCGAACTCAAAATGAAATCTCGGTACGATGTAGTGATTCTTGGCGCCGGACATAACGGCCTGGTGGCCGCGACGTACCTGACGCGCGCCGGTTTAAGTGTTCTGCTACTCGAGAAGAACGATTACATCGGGGGAGCGACCACTTCGCAAAAGGTGTTCCCCGATTACGACGCACGGCTTTCCCGCTATTCGTATCTGGTCAGCTTGTTCCCCGAGAAAATCATTCGTGACCTTGAGTTGAACCTCGAACTCCGCCAACGCACGATAGGATCGTTTACGCCGTATGTGAAAGATGGTCGCCACGACGGATTGCTCTTGAGCAGCGTCGATGAAGAACGAAGCCGGCAATCAATTGTCGATCTTACCGGAAGCGATATCGAGCACGAGCAGATGAAAAAGTTTTACAACTTGTCGCGTGTCTTCGCTGAGCACTCCTGGGACAGCATGCTGCAGCCGCTCGTTGCGAAAGACGATTTCAAACGCCGGTTCAGTGTCGATGATGTATCGCGAGAAGCCTGGCGGAGTCTGGCGGAAGAGCCCCTTGGCCGCGCAATCGAGCGTTATTTGCAAAACGATTTGGTGCGCGGCCTCGTCCTTACCGACGCGAAGATCGGCATCTTCACCCATCCGCACGATCCGTCGCTATTGCAGAACCGCTGTTTTATTTACCACCTCATCGGCAACAAGACCGGCGAATGGAAAGTGCCGGTCGGTGGAATGGGCGCGGTCGCGGGCGAGCTGGAACGGACGGCGCGGAGGGGCGGCGCCGAAATGTTAACAAATGTCGCTCTTCGCGCCCTTGATGTGAGCGGGAAGAAACGCAACGTCGAATTCGAAGTCGATGGAAAGCGACAGACGGTTGATGCGCAATTTCTGCTGGTAAACTTTGGCCGGAACGTGCTGGCGAAATATGTCGGTAAACCGTATCAGCCGGGTGCGACCGACGAAGGATCGGTGTTCAAGATTAACATGCTTCTGCGCCGGTTGCCGACGTTGAAAGCAAAAAAATATCAGGCGTCCGAGGCGTTCTGCGGGACGTTCCACAGCGACGAAGGCTACGAGCAGATGAAGGCGAGTTATGAGCAGGCGTTGAAGGGGCAGTTGCCGAAGAAAACGCCGTGCGAAGTTTATTGCCACACTCTGACTGACGACAGCGTTCTCGCGCCGGATCTGCGCAAGCAAGGTTTCCATACCATGACGCTTTTCGGGCTCGATACGCCGTGGCGATTGTTTTCGCGCGACAACGCAACGGTGCGGCGCGAGGCCCAGAAAAAATTTCTCGAGAGCATGAATCAGTGGCTGGAAGAACCGCTCGAAGATTGTCTCGCTCTCGCGCGCGACGACAGTCTGTGCATCGAAAGCAAGAGCCCGGTCGATATCGAGGACGCGCTCGGGATGTATCATGGCAACATTTTTCAGGACGCGCCCACGTTTCCGTTCGCAGACACGAAGGAACGAGCCGGCAGATGGGGCGTCGAGACGGAGCACGAGAATGTGTTTATCTGCGGTTCAAGCGCGCAGCGCGGCGGCGCTGTCAGCGGCATTCCGGGGCACAATGCGGCGCAGGCCGTGCTTAACGCCACGAAGGCGGCGTAATCGTTGGCCTATTTCGGAGGAGATTGCGCGGCGGCGTTGAGAGTCTCTTCCAGGTCCTTGAGACGCACCGGTTTTGGCAGAATCGCGATTGCTCCCGCCCCTCGCAAGTCGACGGTCGAAGCCCATCCCGAAACCAGAATTATTCGGGCCGCCGGGTCCTTCGCCAGGATGTGGATGCACGCGGTAGTCCCATTCAGTTTTGGCATCGCGTAATCCATCAAGACGACGTCGGGGTGGTGGGTCGCGTAAGCCTTAATAGCTTCCAAGCCCGAGGCAACAACACCAACAACCTCATGCTGACAAAGGCGAACGAGGTCGGCCAGAGCGGCCCCCACGCATTTCCGATCGTCGGCAATCAGAACCCGCACAGTCGTTTTTGCAGAAGCTTTTGTGCCAGGGATGAAAGTGTTTCGGCGGCGTAGAATCTCGAATAGACGCCGATGGATAACACACAGCGCGAGCGATTAACATCGAAGCAAGCGGTCGATCCAGTTGGTCCGCACTGCTAAGATTGGTAAATGGAATCAAATCGGTTCGAACACGGGTCACTGCCGGCCGCTAGTCCGACCGAGGTCACGTCGATCGACGCAATTATTACTGCTGCTTACGAATCGATTTCCGGCCCGGCCGGCCAGAAGCGTGATTGGAACCGTGTGCGCTCATTATTCATTCCGGACCCCTGTTTGATTCCAACGGCGAAGCATGCCGGGAAACATGATGTCGATCTCGCGCCACAGGATCTGAACGTTGAATCTTACATCGCGCGGGTGGCACCGTATTTTCAGGCGAATGGATTTTTCGAGAAAGAAATTGCACGTCGCGCCGAGCAGTTTGGCCGGATCGCGCACGTCTGGAGCGCGTACGAATCGCGCCACAACCCGGATGATCCTGAGCCGTTCATGCGCGGGATCAACAGCATTCAGCTGTTCGACGACGGCAGTCGCTGGTGGATCGTGACGATCTACTGGCAGCACGAGAGCGCCGAGCATCCGATTCCGAAAAAATATCTCGAAACAAAAGGTTGAAAGGCTGCTTCGTTCACCGGTTGAACGGCGTCGTGTTGCGAGGCTTCCGCCCTTTTTTTCGGGCCGGAGTGACGGACTGCGTTGGAGACAGTGAAACGGAATACGCGCGGGAATTTGGATGTTTCTTGTCGATGTCCGGGACAGTCTGCGGATGGGTGGCGCGATAATGTTTCGCGGCCAAACCGAGAACGAACGCCGCGAGAATGAAAGCAATCACGCGTTTTTCTTCCGAGGTCAGGACGAGACGCTGCTTGAGCTCATCAAACTTCCAGCGCGCAGGAAATTTCAATGCGCAGACTCGTCTTTTACCCGCGGGCGGACGCGCACGGAGCGGTAGTTTCGCTTGATGTTCGAGTCATAGTATCGCGCCTTTGAATCGGCTGAGATTAAATCGCGATAAACCGATGGTGGAACATCGAGATATCGATAAATGGCGCCGTTGGCGAATTCGATTTCGAGCAGATGCCGGCGTTTGCTGTAGCCCAGCTCCACGATAACACGCGACTGGACGCGCTCGCGCGGAATGTGCGAAGTAATTGCGGCCGAATCAGTTTCAGTTGGATTACCGAAAGCGATTCTCACACAAAGCAAAACGTTCAGAATGAAAAGGAAGCTCTTCGCCACCATGCGGGGAACGGCAATCATTAGCATGACGAACCCGATCCCGTCCAGAAAGTTTCCGCATTTCAAGAGGGGGATGCCGAAGGTGGATCGGCCGCTCCGTCGGGCGATGTTAAA
>QHRC01000165.1:21028-21834 GCA_003219995.1 Verrucomicrobiota bacterium | reverse complement strand
CAAGGCACTGCTCGATCCACCCCGTCACCATCAACGTCCGAGCGGAGTGCTGATTTCGGTGCCGGGCGGGGGAACAAACTCGAAGATCGATCCGGCAATTGGCGCCCGCGTTTGATTGGAATACGTGGTGACGATGCGATCGCCATTCGGCTGCAACATTTCCGTGCGCTCGGCAAAGAGATCGTTATACAGTCGCAAACGGAACTTTTCAAACATTCGTTTTGTCGAAATTGAGCGCGGCGTCAGTTCGAGATCATAGCCCGTTTGAGGAGGGTCCATTTTCGCTCCGTTTATTTGAAAGGTGTCTTCGACATTTTCCAGATTCAATGCCGTGTTGATCGTGGCAATGGCCGCGTCGAGCGGCGAGCGTTTGCCTAACGAGTAATGCTCCGCTGATTTGAAATTCAGATAATAAATCCAAAGCTGGCGGCCGTCGCTCACGGTCACACTGGGTGAGTTGCCCTTGACTTCGCGGCGGAATTTGTTCGGCGCCTGAAACCAAACTTTCCCCGAACTGATGATCGGTTTGTTCAAAAGATGAACGGCCTTTTCTTCTTCGAAATCGGCCTGCGCTTGAGGCGCTTGGGCGCGCTTGTCACGGATGCGTGCAAGAAGATTTTTTATGTCGGCGGATGAAAGCGACCCGGCGTTTGCAACGAAAGAACCGGCCAACAATGAAACGGCAACGAAGGTAGGGACGGCCCACTGGGCTGCCCGCAATCTTTGCGCAATTGGATTAGACCGGACAGCGCAGCGCGCTGTCCCTACCATTTTGAGAGTCCTACGCATATGAATTGTCGATCTTA
>QHRC01000165.1:12832-20962 GCA_003219995.1 Verrucomicrobiota bacterium | reverse complement strand
CAGAGTAAAGAAAATCGTCGCAAGCAAACTACAGAAGATGCCGATAGCGCAGGCGACGCCAAGTCCACTTAAGGACGGATTGCGGGCCAGGCCCAATGAACCAAATCCGCAGACTGCGGTCAATCCGGCGAGCAGGACCGGCTTTACCACGCCGGCGATATCATGCTCGAGTTCACGCGTCTTTTGCCAGACCAGCACAACGTAAATTCCGTAGTCAACGCCAATAGCCAGGACGAGGCGGAAGGCGAGGACATTGAGCAAATTCAAATCGATGCGCAGCAGTTTCATCGAAGCGACCATAGCGCCGATGGCAAACGCTAATGTAATGACTTGAATAATCCACAGGCGCAGATCGCGATACAAAATTGCAAGCAGTGCGACGTCGAAAAACGCCATCAACGCGCTGATGACGAGAAGCTGCCGACGCGACCAGGGCAGTAGATCGGCCAGAGCATAACTCCAACCCGAGAGAATCATTGGAACTCCACGCACGGGCAGGTCGCGTTCCAGGCTTTGCGCCTGGGCATGGATAGCAATCGGTTGATTGGTGGTAACAAAACCAGTGGTGAGCAACGGGTTTTGCGCGAAATATCGATCGACCAGGAACCACCAGCTCGACGATTTCGGCAGTTGATTGCGCCAATCTGGGAGCGGCGCGCTAAGATCGACGACCGCCCGTTGTAAATCCTCGATCAGCATAAAAGCGGGCGCAAATGCTTCGCGACTAAATCCTTCCGCATCG
Source organism: Verrucomicrobiota bacterium (assembly GCA_003219995.1). Taxonomy (GTDB): domain Bacteria; phylum Verrucomicrobiota; class Verrucomicrobiia; order Chthoniobacterales; family UBA10450; genus UBA10450. Next base: position 20,220 of record QHRC01000165.1, on the reverse strand, counting down.
AGAGTTTCTTCAAGTGTCTGGCGCACTTCCAGAAAATTAATCGCGCTCAAACGCCCCCGATTTCTCAGCATCGAATTCGGCGAAAGACAAAGCGCGGCTGGGGTGGAAAAGCTTTTGATTGTGCCGGCCGCCTGAAGCTCGCGCCAATGAACGGCAATTTTCTGCCAGTTGTCGTGAAGCTCCTGCGGATTGCGCGCTTGCACGATTACCAGGACCGGGTCCCAGCGGGCTGGCATTTTGTGCATGATCGCTTGCAGAGCATGACCGGCCCGACTGTTTTTCGGTTCGAGCGAGCGGGTGCTCGCCTCGAAATGAAGTGGAGGCACAGGTGAAAACCCGAGAGCGCTCAGCAACAGCAAACTCACGCTCGAAAAAATCAACATCGGCGCCGGACGTTGCACGCTCCATCGCACATATTTTTTTACGATTTCAAAAACCCAATCATGACTGAGCGGTGTTTGCAGTTCGCGAACGAAGAGAAACAAAATCGTGCACATGAAAAGACCGGCGAAGAAAATGCCGATGGCAATCAGCGCACCGAGCTGCGAGAAACCCATTGAACCGCTCAGAACCAAAGCTAGAAAACCGACGGCGGTGGTGAGCGCGCCAAAAAAAACGGCGCGGCCAAGTTTCGCAACCGACGTGGCAATGGCCTTGCGATGCGACTCCCCATCACCCCGCGCTTGCTGATAACGTCCGAAGATCAGGATGGCAAAATCGACGCCCAGTCCGACCAGGATCGCGCAAAATCCGACCGCCACCATGCTGAGTCGGCCAAAAAGAAGAAGGCCCAGGGCCAGCGCGACCAAACAGGAAAGCAGAAGTGAAAAGCCCATTCCGAACAGCGGAATCCAACGACGAAATCCGATAAAAAAAATGACGCTGACGAGCAGGATTGATCCAAGCAACGTCGCGACGATGTCGTAGCGCATGCTGAGTGAAATTTCCGAGACATACGCCGCGCGCCCCGTCACGAGAATTTCCAGCGGACCTCCGTTCCAACCTTCGCGAGCTCGGGAGCGAAACAAATTTACCTGGCGCATCAATCGCTGGCATTCGAAGGCGCTGACCGCTGGCTGACTCGTGACCGCGAGAAAAATACGCATCGTGCGATCAGGCGAAGTGAGCGGTTGTTCTTCTTCGATGGCGTTGCCCTCAGCAAAAGGTTTGAGCGCCGGCGCAATCAAACCGAGGGGATCAAACGCGAGCTCGAACTCCGGACGCGGCGAACCGGCTTCGATCTGCTGGCGCAAACGATGCAGTCGATCGCGAATTTTTTGTGGTTGCAAGATCGACATCGTCTCGTCAAACGCCGGCGGCTCGAGATTCAAGAGCAACGGCACGGCGATGGATTGCAGGTCGCGAATTCCATCCGGCGTTTCCATCGGCGATCCGGCCAGCACCCGCGCGCACCACGGTTGTTGCCGTAATTTTTCCGTGAAGACCGGCGCGAACTCTTCCAGCTTGTCAACATCGGCCGCATTGCAAAGGAGTGCGAAGGTGAGCTCCCGGGTCTGCTCAAAGTCGTGATCGTAAATTTTTAATCCGGCCACGGAGCTGAACCTGGCGGGGAGCATATTGAGCACGTCGGAATCGAGCTGCATCCGCGTGACCAGGATCGCAAGACAGACAGCGGCGAGGGCAACGATCGAGCACCAAATGAGCGCACGCCGCTGTGTAATGGTCTGAGCAATGAAATCACTGATCCGCATATTTTGATTCGAGACCGCGACGGTCGCGTTTCAACCCTCGCGGGTCAAAAGCGGAAGAGAAAAGTTTCCGTGCGAGCGGCGTAATGCACTACGCGTCGATTTTGTCCGCCACCGGACGGACTCGCTGTGGCGAGCGCGTGGATTAATTTCTCACGCAAATCAAGCCAGCTTCGCAATCGTTGCGGCGCTTGTTCGACTTGGCCCGACCAGCCACCGCGCACAAGCGGACCTTTTATTTCGGCGAAGGAATTGTCTTGCCGCAGCGCCAAAAGTATCACGCCGGCCCCTTTTGAGAACGTCAAATCGAAATCGCCGTTTTTGGAATAGCGAACGAGCACTTCGCCGATGAGGGTCGTTTTCGCGTTGCGATAAAGAAGTTGTCCATTGCGCATCTGCCAGTCGCCAGCTGGTTCGGTGAATTGGTGCGAAGAGGTTGTGGCGCAGCCCGTTAGATCGACCATCGCGAGCGCGGCGATTATCACGTACAAAAAACATAATTTGGAGGGACACGCGCCGTCACGTCTCCCGAACCTACGCGCGGCGTGCTGCATTCTGGGGAGCGCACGCGCCCTCGCGTGCAACATTCGGCGCCTCGCCGAATGCACAACGAACGCCGGTGAGATTCTCCAACGCGTAAGATTTCCCGGCGAGGGCGCCGGAAACAGCACGCGACGCGCATGCGCTCCCCAGAACCGCGAGTCCTGCACGCCGCCTCCAGTTTCTTTCACGCGGACGCAGTTTCAGAAGTTACCATGTCCGCGGCGTCTTCTTTTTTCGGCACGAGCGTGAGTCGTGGAACGATCGCGTAATGTTTTTGCAACCAGACAAGAAAATAAAAGACCCACATGCGCCAGCGGATGGCAAAACTATTGCCAATGTTTCCGCCAAGCACCGCGTTCACTGCCGGCGGAAGACCGAACACGTCACGCGGCGCCAAAAAAATTTCGATAAATTCCTTCGTGTACCAGGCATTGACGAAGCGCAGATAAATATCCATCGCGCGGTTGACCGTCCGTTCGTAGCGCGGGAAAAGTCGCCGCGCTTTGCGCGGACGATCGAGAACTTCATTTAGAGCGTCGGCGCATTGTTCGCCGCTGAAGACAGCGAGAAAAACGCCGCTGCTAAAAATCGGGTCGATGAATCCGGCGGCGTCGCCCGCGAGCAGCCAGCGGTCGCCATGAAGTTTTGTGCTCCGATAGGAAAAATCCGTGGCAACATAGACTTTCGACACGCGTCGCGCGTTCGTCATCCGTTTGGCGATGATCGGTTGTTCGGCCAGGGTTTGTTCGAGAAAATCTTCCGCGCTCAATTTCGATTTGCGAAACGTGTCGTTATCGAGCACGACGCCGATGCTGGTCCGCTTTGCTGTGAGCGGAATAATCCAAAACCAGCGATCGATTCCGCGGATCAACGCTGTCAGCGTCCCATCGATTCCTTCCGCGCGCGAAACGTCGTCGTAATGCGCGAAGATCGACAATTTCTGCAAATGATCATACGTCTTCTTAATTCCAAGCTTGGTGCCAAGGACCGAATTGCGTCCGCTGGCATCGATCAGGTAGCGAGCACGGACGGCTTGAGAAGAGCCGTTCCGCTTGATGCTAAGATCGACATGTTCATTCGAGAAGGTCACGGCCTCGACCATCGCGTGTTCATGTACTTCAGCACCGTTTTCTGCCGAATGATCGAGCAACAGCTTGTCGAAATCGGCGCGCGTCACTTGATAGGCATGCTCGGTTTGCGAGCGATATGCGTCCTTGAAATAAAATTTATTTCCTATCTCGGAGCAGGAGCCGAACATTTCACCGCCAAATTTTTTCATAAACCCCGCGCGCAGAATTTTTTCATGCAGATCCATGCGCGTGAATGCCTTCATACTGAAAGGCAGGAGCGACTCGCCGATGTGGAAGCGCGGAAAATTCTCGCGCTCGAAAACAATCACCCTGCGTCCAGCGCGCGCCAGGAGGGTTGCAGCGGTGCTGCCGGCCGGTCCCCCACCGATGATCGCGACGTCATAGATGTCGCCGAACCCACCGCTGGCGGGCAGCTCCTTCGATCGAAACCAACTCTTGACCGCAGCAACCCAACTGAAGGAGCTGGACGACCCAGTTATTTCATAGAAATGGCTGTCCTGCGGGCGCGGAAGCGGGTCGATCTTCATCCGCCGATCATGTTAGCAAATTCTACAGATTTTGGTAGGGACAGCGCGCTGCGCTGAACGTGGACGCCGCAGCGCGGCGTCCCTACCGATATGTGCTAATTTATGCATCGAGAATGAAATTGATCGACAAGTTCGTTAGCCGCGAATTGATCGTGAATGTGCTCTTTGCCATCGCGGTGCTGAGTCTCGTTCTGGTGGTGGGCAACATTTTTCGCAAGCTGCTCCCGTTGCTCGTGAATCATGACGTGCCACTGGAATATCTGCTTAGCTTCATCGCTTATGTGCTGCCGTTCTCTCTCATTTTTACGATCCCGTGGGGGTTATTGACCGCGATCCTGCTCGTCTTTGGCCGCCTCTCGGCGGACAACGAATTGATCGCGCTGCGCTCGAACGGCGTGAGCGTTTCGCGCGTTTGCATTCCACTGGCTGCGATCGCGCTCGTCAGCACCGCGATTTGCCTCTGGCTCAACGTGCAGGTGGCGCCGGCGGCGCAGGAAAAATTGCGGAGCACGATTTTCGATCTGGCCACGCGCGATCCGATGGCGCTTTTCGGCAGCGACCAGGTGATCGATGAGTTTCCAGGGAGAAAGATTTACGTCGGCAAAAAAGAAGGAAATCAGCTCGAGAACATCATTGTTTTTGAAATGGGCCAGGGGTCGCTGCCCCTAAAAGTGACCTATGCGCGCTCCGGAATGCTTGAGGCCGATCTGCCGAATAAACGAATCTTAATGCACCTTTATCAGGCGCGTTTTCAACAGCGCGATGAAAAGGACCCATTGGACCTGCGGAAGATGCGCGATGGAATCAACATGACTGAAGGGACGCTGCCGATCAGTCTGGAAGAGCTTTACGAGAAGCAAAAAAAACGGCCGAGCCGTTCCGCCTTGTCGATCGAACAACTTCTCGAGCAATTGAAAAGCGCCAGCACACGGGAACGCAGTGCCAGCCGCACCGAAATCAACAAACGGTTTTCTTTTCCGTTTTCATGCATGGCTTTTGCGCTAATTGGCGTGCCGCTGGGCGTGACCGCGCACCGGCGCGAAACTTCGATCGGCTTTGCCATGGGATTGATCGTCGCCGTCTCCTATTTCCTGTTTGTCATCATCGCCGACACGTTGCGTTCCAATCCGCACGTGCATCCGGAATTGCTGGTTTGGTTTCCGAACGTGCTCTTTCTCGTGCTCGGCGCGTTCCTTTTTCGGAGATTGAGCAAGCAGTAGAGTTCTTAAGCGTTAGGTTTCCGATCTTTGCGCGGGAGGCCGATGCAGACTTTGCCGTCGCGCATTTCCACTTTGAATATTTTCAGATCCACCGTGGCCGGTCCGTGGGTGACTTTGCCGGTGCGCACATCGAAACAGGAGTTGTGCCATGGGCATTCCACATTGAAGCCCTCGAAACCGCCTTCGGACAGCGGACCGAAGCGATGCGTGCAGAATTCCTGGAAGCCGTAAAAGCGATTGTCGATCTTGGCGATCGCGATGACCTGATCCTCAAGCTCGACGCGTAATGTTTCTCTATCTTGCAGGCGTTCCGCTTCGGGAACTGGAACGAAGACGACATCGGATTTTTCGCTCGAAGTGAAACCCGCCGTGGAAAGATGAAGCGTATCTTCCGGTGTTGGCGTGCGCCGTTTATGTCGGCCGACGCTGATGCCCTCGTCGTAAACGAGACGGCCGCCCAGATAACCGGAAGCGGAGAGAAGCGCGACACCGACCAGCGACAGAATCAACGGCAGCAGCGGAATTTTGAAATCGGCGAGCATTGACGAGCGAATGCCCAGATTGATTCCGTAAAGTGCGACGACGAGAAGATTCAAAATCATGTGCGTCGTCGCGGTGCGTTTGGCGGGATGATCGCTGCGGATATCGGTGTAATCGACGAAGCCGGGTACGGCGGCGATCAGCGCGGTGATAATTCCCACAAGCATGGCGTAAAACGAATCGCGCACCAGGTTCGGCACCGACGGAAAGGCGAGACTGGCCAGATCGAGTATCAAGCTGAGGATAAACAGCCCGATTGGAAAATGGACCAGCATCGGATGCACCGGATGCCGCAACGGTTTACCTTCGAGAAAATCTTTTAGCATCGCTGTTTCTTATTCTAGTGGAAGATTTGCGCCGCCGGCCTCGGCGATTTTGCGCCACTTCTTTTTCGACATCCGCGCGACGCTGATGCCGTATTGATAAACCATCATGCCGCCCAGATAGGCCGAACCGATTAGAAGTACCGTGCCGATCGCCGAGAGCAGTAATGGCGCGCCGGCGACCTTTGCGTCGAGGCGAAACGTTTGCACGCGTAAGCCGAGATTGATCGCGAACAACAAGGCGACAGCCAGATTTAACCCCATGTGATACAACCCAATTTTCCACGCCGGTTTTTCTTTCTTGATCCCGGCCCAATCGACCAGACCAGTCGGTATTGCCAAGAGTGAGGCGGCCAGTCCGAAAATGATCGCATAAAAAGAGAGCCGGACCATGGCGTTGCCGCCGATGTTCCATTGCGAAAGGAGATCGAAGATCAGCGCGCCCGGCCACGTTGCCATCGGCACGTGTTTCCTTTCAGAAAACTGAGCAGCCATTTCATAGGATGGAATTGCGCACCCCTTTTGAAGCATTGGAACTCATCGCTGCTAGAGACTTAATTAGAACCAGAATGTAACTCCAGATTATTGTAACGATGAAGTTATCGTCGGCTCGATAGAATCTCGTCCCCGCCCGGGGAAGCAGAGTTGCAAATCGGCCGGTCTTTGTTACCTTGCGCGTTCCTTTATGGCCAAGACCTCCTGGATCAATCGTAACGCGCGTAAACGCGCGACGGTCAAGAAATACGCGGCCGTGCGCGCGGAATTGAAGGCAAAGAAAGATTATGCCGGTCTGGCGCAACTGCCGCGCGATGCCAGCCCGACGCGGGTGGTGAATCGTTGCGAGGTCACCGGCCGCCGCCGCGCTTTCATTCGCCGGTTTAAAGTTTCGCGCCTCACTTTTCGCGAGCTCGCCTCTCAGGGATTGATCCCTGGCGTGACGAAATCAAGCTGGTAGAATTGTAGCCACGTCGTTGTGCGACGTGCGATGGAAACCGGCCACAGGCTGGTGGCTACAAGAAGATGATCCCTTTTTTGCTACTCGCTTCCTTGGCAACGCATCCACTTGCTGATGCGACCCTGACGCATTGGGATTCGCCCGGAATCGTGATTGGGAAACTGGCGGTGATCGCGGCGCTGGTCGCGCTTAACGGTTTTTTCGTTGCGTGCGAATTTGCCATCGTCAAAGTGCGCGCGAGTCAGCTCGATACGCTGGTGGAGGAGGGGAATTTGCGGGCCAGCTTTGCCAAATATGTCCGCGGCCATCTCGACGCTTATCTTTCCGCGACGCAGCTCGGTATAACCCTGGCGAGTCTGGCGCTGGGCTGGATCGGCGAACAATTTCTGGCGCAAATGCTCCAGCCATTTTTCGGGCTGTTGCACATTTATTCGCATGCATTTGTCACGTCGGTCTCAGTGGCGCTGGCCTTTGTCGGTA
>QHRC01000165.1:6570-12811 GCA_003219995.1 Verrucomicrobiota bacterium | reverse complement strand
TACACGGCGATCGCGAATCCACTGCCGGTTGCGCTTCGCTTGGTTCGGCCGCTCGGCGCGTTCTATGTCTTGTTCAAGCCGGCGATCTGGCTCCTGCACAAGTCTTCCAATTTTCTCCTGCAAAAAATGTTGCGCCGTCAACCCGTGCCGGGCACGGAACTGGCGCATAGCGAGGAAGAATTGCGCCTCATTCTCGATCAAAGCGAGAAGTCCGAAGAAGTCTCACCGCTTGGCCGCGATTTGTTGACCAATGTCCTCGATCTGCGCCGCCGCGTCGTGCGCGACATCATGACGCCGCGGGGCGAAGTTGTTTCCCTCGATATCGAAGAGAGCTTCGAGGAAAACGTAAAGAAAGCGCTTGCGTCGAAGCACACGCGTTTCCCGCTTGTGCGCGGGCATCTCGATAACACGCTCGGCCTTATTCACGTCAAGGAACTGGTGCCGATGATGCGCGATCCGCAGCCCGATCTGTTGCGAATCAAACGCGAGTTGATTCCGGTGCCGGAGATGATGTCGCTCGAGAAATTGCTCACGCTCTTTTTAAGCAAGCACGCGCACCTGGCAATGGTGGTCGATGAATTTGGCGGCACCGTCGGGATGGTGACGCTGGAGAATGTGCTTGAAGAACTGGTCGGCGATATTCAGGACGAGTTCGACGCGGATAAGGAGGAATTCCGCAAGATCAATGAGAACGAATTCACGGTAGATGGCGCACTCGGACTTTACGAATTGCGCGACATGGCTGGTCTGGAATTGGAGAGCGCGGATGTGAGCACGATCGGCGGTTACGTCACCCATCTGCTCGGTCATTTGCCGAAGCAGGGCGAACAGGTCAAGATCGACAATTATCTGGTAACGGTTTCGCAAACGGATTCTCGCCGGGTGCGGCAATTACATTTTCAAAAACTAGGCGAGCCGGCAGCGCGCATGCCCGCGACAAAACCCAACGTGGCTCTATAGCTGTAGAGGCGCGTGTCCTCACGCGCAGTTTTTGCCATTCCGAGCGCAGTCGAGGAATGGAGCGGTTTGGGAAGCCGCGACATGGACGGGAAGGCTGGAGGCCGAATGAGCGGGAGCGAACGAGTCAATCTCTACCTATTATTAACAGTAATCCCGTAGCAGCGGGAGACTCACGCTTGACATGACAAGGAGGACAGCGGCAGCTACAACGCCGACGATGGATTTTTTAGTCGAGACCGAGATTAGCTGCCCACATTGCGGAGAAAATTTTCAATTGGAAGTGGACACTTCGCAGCCGGAGCAATCGATCATTGAAGATTGCACGGTCTGTTGCCGGCCCATCACATTGACGATTCGTTGCCGACCGGGCTCCGTTGTAGATCTTCGCTGTAGCGGCGCTCTATGAGCGCCGAAATCAATTGGATCGGCGGTCATAGACCGCCGCTACAAAATCCGATGTTTCTTGCTGGCGCGCGGCCAATTTTTCACGAGGCTAAATGCTGATGCACGAGGAGATTTCCCGCAGCAACGGTTGGCGCCTTGAGCGAACGGCGCCGAGTTTGCCGGAATCGCATCGCACGATCTTAATCGCGCCGGGCGCGGGCTTTTGGCGCAAGCTTCTCGCCTTTTCCGGCCCCGGTTATCTCGTCGCGGTCGGGTACATGGATCCGGGAAACTGGGCGACCGATTTGGCGGGCGGATCGGGTTTCGGTTACACGCTTCTCAGCGTCATTCTGCTTTCGAACTTAATGGCGATTCTGCTGCAAGCGCTTTGCGCGCGACTGGGCATTGCCACACAAAGGGATCTTGCGCAGGCGTGTCACGATCATTATTCGCAGCCGATTTCATTGGCGCTTTGGCTTCTTTGCGAATTGGCGATTTGCGCCTGCGATTTGGCCGAAGTGATCGGTTCGGCCATTGCCTTGAATTTGCTTTGCATTACCGCGCTGGACGTTTTGGCCGTGCTCTATTTGCAAAACAAAGGCTTCCGTTACATCGAGGCGCTGGTTGTCGTCCTGATCCTGACAATTGGCGGCTGTTTTCTTTTTGAGGTTATTTTCTCGAACCCGAACCTCCGCGATGTGTTTGGCGGATTTCTTCCCAGCTCTGAAATCGTGCGCAACCGAGACATGCTTTACATCGCCATCGGAATTCTCGGCGCCACCGTCATGCCGCATAATCTTTACCTCCATTCCTCTGTGGTGCAGACACGCAATTACGAACAAACGTCGGCCGGAAAATCGGAGGCGATCAAATTTGCGACTATCGATTCCAGCGTAGCGCTCATGTTTGCGCTCTTTATTAATGCCGCGATTCTGATCGTGGCCGCCGCAACTTTTCATTCCCACAGCCAGCGCGGCGTCGCCGAGATTCAGGATGCCTACAAGCTTCTGTCGCCCATGCTCGGCGTGCCCATCGCGAGCGCGCTTTTTGCCTTCGCCCTCCTTGCTTCGGGTCAGAACTCGACCCTCACCGGAACGCTCGCCGGTCAAATCGTGATGGAAGGATTTCTCAACATTCGGCTCCGTCCATGGCTGCGCCGCTTGATTACGCGGTTGGTTGCGATCGTGCCGGCCGTTTTCACCGCCGCTTTTTTCGGAACGAGTGGCACGGCGAAATTGCTTCTGCTCAGCCAAGTCATTCTCAGCCTGCAGCTCTCCTTCGCAGTTGTCCCGCTCATCCTGTTCACGAGCGATCGTCGCAAAATGGGCGAGTTTGTCTCGCCGCGCTGGCTGCAAATGCTGGCTTGGATTACGGCGGCGGCGATTATTTTGGTAAACGGAAAATATCTGTGCGATTGGGCCGGAATCAGCGCCTGGATCGGACGCGCCCTCTGATTTATGTATCACAAAATTCTCGTCGCTCTCGAAAACAGCCGCGCCGATGAAACGCTTCTGCCGCACATTGGCGAGCTGGCTAAGCTGCACGGCTCGGAATTATTGCTGGTGCATGTGGCGGATGGTTTTGTTGCGCGAAATTACGAGCAACTCAAGCTCGCCGAATCGCAAGAGATGAAAGACGACCGCGCCTATCTGGAAAATTCCGCACAGGAATTGCGGGCGCACGGCTTGACCGTTGATACTTTTCTCGCGCTCGGTGATCCGGCGGAAGGAATTTTGAAAGCGGCGGAAGATCGACAGTGCGATTTGATCGCGATGACCGCGCATGGACATCGCCTACTCGGCGATCTGCTCTACGGCAGCACGATCAACGAAGTGCGTCACAAGGCACAAGTGCCGGTGCTTCTCGTTCGTGCCGGAAAATAGTTGTAGAGGCGCTTGTGCCAAGCGCCTATTTCCTAGGTTCGGCGCTTGACACAAGCGCGGCTACAACAACTCGGACGCTTGCTCCGTCTCTCGTGTGCCATTACTACAGACCAACGTGAAGGTTTGTTTGCTCACCAACGAATATCCGCCGCACATTTACGGGGGCGCCGGCGTGCACGTGGACCATATGTCACGCGAACTCGCCAAAACGATCGAAGTCGATGTCCGCTGCTTCGGGGATCAGCATTTTAAAAAAGGGAAACTCAAAGTCACTGGCTTCGAGGTCGACGAGGCGACGAATTTCACCTGTCCGAAGCCGTTACAATCCGTTTTTGGCGCTGTCCGACGCTGCATCGATTTCAACACGACCAACATCGATGCCGATCTTGTCCATTGTCACACCTGGTACAGCCATTTCGGCGGCATTCTCGCGAAACTGAATTACGGGATTCCGCTCGTCATCACGGTCCATTCACTCGAACCGCTTCGGCCGTGGAAACGCGAACAGCTCGCCGGCGGTTACGATTTTTCAAACGGCGCTGGAAATGGCGGACGCAATTATCGCCGTTTCTGGTGAAACCAAGATCGACATCGAGCGCTTGTTCGATGTCGATCCAACGCGTGTGCACGTCATTCACAACGGCGTCGATCTCGATCAATACCGCAAAGTTGATTCAACCGCCGCGCTCAAGCGGCATAGGATCAATCCAAACAAGCCCTATCTGCTTTTTGTTGGCCGGATCACCCGGCAAAAAGGAATCGTGCATCTCGTGCGCGCCATCCAATTCATGGATCGCGATTTTCAAATTGTGCTTTGCGCGGGCGCGCCTGATACGCCCGAAATCGCCGCGGAAATGCAGGATGCGGTCGCGCAAGCTAAAACAAAACGATCGGACATCATCTGGGTCGAGGAGATGGTCGATCGGGAAACGGTCGTCGAACTTTATTCGCACGCTGCCGTCTTTTGTTGTCCATCGATTTACGAGCCATTCGGCATCATCAATCTTGAAGCGATGGCGTGCGAGACCGCGGTCGTGGCGAGCGCGGTCGGTGGCATTAAGGAAGTCGTTGTGGATGGAGAAACCGGTTTTCTGGTTCCGCTCGAGCAAATGAAAGAGAGCCCGTTCGAGCCAACCAATCCGGAGAAGTTTGCGTGCGATTTGGCCGCGCGCATCAATCAGCTAATGAAAGATCGACATCTGCGTGAAAAATTCGGCAAAGCTGGAAGAAAGCGCGCTAAAGAAAAATTCAGCTGGAGCGCAATCGCGCGGGAAACGAAATCGCTGTATGCAGTGTTAAAGCGATGAAGAGTTGACGCGTTACAGCAGGACGACGCTTCATCGCTTTAACCGTTAAACGCTTTAACGTTCTCATCATGTTTATCGATCGAATCAAAATTTTTGCGCAAGCGGGCAATGGCGGCCGCGGCTGCGTCAGTTTTCGGCGGGAGAAATTTGTGCCGAAAGGCGGACCGGACGGCGGTGACGGCGGCCGGGGCGGCGACATTGTTCTTCGGGCAGATCGACACGTAGACAATCTCACGAATCTTTTTTACGAGCCGATCATCAAAGCGAAAAATGGCGGGCATGGTCAAGGAAAGAAAATGCATGGGCGTTCCGCGCTGGCGAAAGTTGTGAAGGTACCGGTGGGGACGATTGTTTATCAATTGCGAAATGCGGATTGGGGATTGCGGATTGAAGAAAGCGAAAAACGTCCAACGTCCAACGCTCAACGTTCAACGTTCAATGAAGACGTAACTGGAGATCTGGACGTTGTAGGGCAAGCGCCGCGCTTGCCGACTCAAGAAATGGCAGGCGATGTGCCTGCCCCACAACAGCTGGCTGACCTAACGACCGATGGCCAGGAATTTTTGCTTTGTCGCGGTGGCGCAGGCGGGAAGGGCAATGTCCATTTCAAAAGCTCGCGCAATCGCACGCCGCGCGAATACACGGAAGGCGAAGAAGGCGAGCAAGGACATTTTCTCTTTGAACTGCGGACGATCGCGGACGCGGGATTAGTCGGTTATCCGAACGCTGGCAAGTCGACTTTGCTGCGCGTAATTTCGGCGGCACGGCCGAAAGTGGCGGCGTATCCGTTCACGACGCTGCATCCGATTATCGGTGTAGTAGAATTTCCCGGCTATGGCCGGGCGACGCTCGCGGACATTCCGGGTTTGATCGAAGGCGCGCATCGCGGTCTCGGACTTGGTCACGAATTCTTGCGGCACATTACGCGATGTCGCATTTTGCTTTTCGTTGTCGATCTTGGGGGAAGCGAAGGCCGCAATCCAATTGAAGATCTAAGAAATCTCCGGCGCGAAATCGATCTTTACGATCCGATGTTGTCAGAACGGCCATGGTGCATCATTGCGAATAAAATGGATTTGCCAGGAGCGAAAGAAAATCGCGAAGCATTGCGGAATCGTTTTCCGTCGATCGAACTGACAGCTATTTCCGCAAAGACGGGAGCCGGCCTGGATAGTTTGAGAATGAACCTCGAGAAATGGTTGGAATCTTTTCCAGTTGTTGCAGTTGCGTAAAATGCTTTCTTCGCAAGAGCCTTGCGGGGCCAGTGCAATTGCAATCGGTGTAAACTAATTCCGCAGTTTAAAGAGCTAGACAGCGCGCTGTGCCTCGCTCATATTCTGACTTTTTCATGGCCAAACACGTCGTCGCCAGCTATTGCAGTTCATTTCTCAAGCCGGAGATGTTGCACATCTATCGGCAGGTAAAGGCGCTGCGTGGCTTCAAGACATTTGTCATAACCAAGGAGGTGCAAAACGCGGAATCTTTCCCGTTTCGCGATATCGAAATCATTCCGCAATCGCGGATGAACCTTTTGCGCCACGGCTGGCTCAAGTTCGTGAAACGGGAGCCGCCGATTGTTTATCGCGGCGAATATCAAGTGCTGGCGTCGTTGTTGGAAAGTCGCGGGGCCGATCTGATGCACATTTATTTTGGTCACACCGGCGTGCATCTGTTGCCGTTTATCGAGCAATGGGACAAGCCGTGCGT
>QHRC01000165.1:0-6565 GCA_003219995.1 Verrucomicrobiota bacterium | reverse complement strand
AATTATCCGGAAAAGCTACGCCGCTTGTTTGATCTTGTGCCACTGGTCCTGGCCCGTTCGCAATCGCTCGCCAATCGATTGATGCAATTTGGTTGTCCGCCCGAGAAACTGCGGCTCAACCGCACCGGCATTCCATTGGATGACTTTCCATTTGTAGATCGGCAACCGCCGCCAGACGGACGCTGGAAGGTGATGCAGGCGTGCCGTTTAATTCCAAAAAAGGGCGTGGCCACCAGCCTGCGCGCCTTTGCCATTTTTAAAAGGGACAACCCGCACGCTGAATTCTTCATTGCGGGCAAAGGTCCGCTGCAGCGGGAATTAGAAATGCTCGCCGCCGGCCTCGGTATTCTAAAGGACGTGCACTTTGTTGGCTTCCTCCCGGAACGAAAGCTGATGGAGCTCTACGCGAACTCACACATGTTTCTGCATCCGAGCGAAACACCACCGGATGAGAACCAGGAGGGAATACCGAACTCAGTGCTGGAAGCGATGGCAACCGGTCTGGTCGTCGCGGCGACGCGGCATGGTGGAATTCCCGAAGCGATCCAACACGGAGGAGGACCATAGTTCCTTGGCCAGGACGATGCAGCAAATTACGAGCTCGCCGCAAATATTGAGCGAGATGGGATTGCGCGCCCGCCAGACGGTGGCGCAGCAGTTTCAGCAGCAAACGCAGATCCGCCTCCTCGAGTCATTTTACGAAGAAGCGATCTCTGTGCGGGCTGCCACCGAGCCGGTGACATCCAAAGCGATCTCTTCGCCGGTGCCGCAGTTCGTCGATCCGGTTGCGGCAAATTGACGCCGCTTCGAGAATTTTGTTTCTTGTCATCCGGGCAAAACGCGCTTTGGTATGCGCGACGCAAGCCGGCCTTGTGTTGAGCGTCATTGCCTTTGCGGGCGACGCCAATAAAAAAGCTCGGGCGCAGGCTTGTCACGAACCGAATGCAATATCGTTTTTTCTTTCGCTTATCATTGTCAATCTTGGCAGTCCTATGCGGATGCGCCTTTGTCACCTCGACACTTGCAGCCGAGCCGGCGCGGGCTGGGGCAAAAGAACAACATGAGGCAGGCGTACCGTTAAAGCCGGCCGAGCTGGTTCACATCGGGAAGTTTGCGATCACCAATTCGATGCTGGTGACGTGGGTGGTGGCGGCGGGAATCATCGTTTTCGCGCAATTAGCAACGCGAAAGATCAAGCCGGTGCCGAGCGGCGCGCAGAACTTTTGGGAATGGATGGTGGAGAGCCTTTACAATTTTCTCGAGAGCATTATCGGTCGCGAGCTTGTGCAAAAAACATTTTGGTTTTTCGCGACGATTTTTATTTTCATTTTGTTCGTGAACTGGTTCGGGCTCATTCCCGGAGTCGGAACGATTGGTTGGGGACATCACGATCCAACAACCGGCGTTTTCCATGTCGATCAGCCTCTCCTGCGCGGCGGAAACGCCGATCTCAATATGACCTCGGCGATGGCGCTGATTTTCTTCTTTCTTTGGATTATCTGGGCGATCCAGGCCAACGGTGTCGGCGGATTTTTGCTCCACATTTTTGGACCGAAAGGAGAAACCTCCGGTTTGTTGAAGATCATGATGATCGTGATCTTTTTCATGGTCGGCTGGCTCGAGATCGTGTCGATTTTGTTCCGCCCGATCTCGCTCAGCTTTCGTCTTTTCGGAAATGTTTATGCCGGTGAAAGCATCTTGGAAGCGATGTCCACGATGGTGCCCGCGCTTTCCTGGCTTATCCCGATTCCATTTTATTTTATGGAGATACTGGTGGGAGTCGTGCAAGCGCTGGTTTTTATGTTGTTGACCGCCGTTTTTACGCTTTTGATTGCGCAACATGAACCTGGGCACGAACCGCAACACTGAGAATTTAGGCAAGCCGTTCGCAGCAGCTCTGCGACGACTGTCAGAGAGAAAAACAAACAGAAAAATATGATACTACCATTATTGGCAGAGATGAGCGGAAGCATTCACGTGGGCCTTGCCGCGATGGGCGCAGGCATCGGCGTCGGTCTAACTGGCCTCGGCGCGGCGTCGGCGGTGGGCCGCAATCCCGGCGCAGCCACCCCGATTCTTGTGCAAGCGATTCTGGCGATCGCGTTCACCGAGGCGATCGTCTTCTACGCACTCTACCTACTGCCTCACTAGAAAAATTCGGGCCGCCGGCCGACAACTTTCTGTGCTCCTGCTTCAATTGATATGCCTTCGATTTTGATTCTTGCCCAATCCAGCGGCGGGATTGTGGACTCCGCTAAGGAAATAGCCGACACCTTCGGCTGGAATCCGTGGTTGTTTTTGTCGCAAGTGATCAGTTTTGTGATCGTTGCCCTTCTGCTTCGGCGCTTCGCTTACAAACCGATCCTTGGCGTTCTGGAAGAACGCCGGCGATTGATCGAACAAGGTTTGTTGAACGCCGAGCTAATCAAAAAACAACTGGCCGAGGCCGAGCAGCGTTACGCCGAGATTTTGGCCAAAGCCAATGCGAACGCGCAAAAAATGATCGACGAAGCGCGCGCGAGCAGCGCGCATCTAGCCGAGCGCAAAGAACAGGAAGCGATAGCCGCAGCCGAACAAATCATTGCTAAAGCGCGCGAAGCGAGCGTGATCGAGCATGAGCGTACGATGGAAGCGTTGAAACGCGAACTGGGCAGGCTCGTGGTCGATACCACTGCGAAAGTAACGGGCAAAGTCCTTACGGCTGAGGACCAACGCCGGTTGCAAGAAGAGGCTGCCCGTCAAATCGCCTCATGAAAGTCAACAAGGAAATCCGCCGGCTTTCCCGCGAAATGTTGCGGGCCAGTTTCACCGACGATCAAATCGATCGCGGCAAAATCACATCGCTCCTACAGTCGCTCATCGCGAAAAAGCCGCGCCGCTACCTCGATATTCTGCAATATTACAAACGGCTTGTTCGCCTCGACTTGTTCGCCTCGAGATTGAGAAGCGTCACGCGCGAATTGAAAGTTCCACCGAGCTAAGTCCCGAGACGAGCGCGCGAATCGTCGAGAACCTCAAGAAAAAGAGAGGACGTGATTTAACCACGGAATTTGCCGTTAACCCGGAGCTTCTCGGTGGAGTGCGGATTCGGGTGGGCAGCGACGTTTGGGACGGCAGTGTGCGCGATCGATTGGAACGCTTACAGAAACAACTTTGAAAGATCGACAACAACAAGATCGACAATCATGAGCAGTATTCTCGAAGAAATTGAAACGAAAATCGCGGGATTGAAGACATCCACGGCCAAAAGCAACGTCGGCGTCGTGCGTGAGACCGGTGACGGTGTCGCGCGCATCGAAGGATTGAGCGACGTCATGCTCAACGAGATGATCGAATTTCCAAACGGCATTTTTGGTATCGCGTTGAACCTGGAAGAAACCGAGGTTGGCGCGATCTTACTCGGCGATAATACGAAGATATCCGAAGGCGACGAAGCCAGGACAACGGGAAAGCTCCTTCAGGTCCCAGTCGGCAAAGCGCTTCTCGGCCGCGTCGTTAACACCATTGGTCAACCGCTCGATGGCAAGGGGCCGGTCAAGACCGAATCTTTTTATCCACTGGAAAAAATTGCGCCGGGCGTGATCAAGCGGCGCGGCGTCAGTCAACCGGTGCAGACCGGCATCATGGCGATCGACGCGATGATTCCGATCGGTCGCGGCCAGCGTGAGCTGATTATCGGCGACCGCGCCACCGGCAAAACAACCATCGCGATCGACACGATCATCAGTCAGGCGCGGCTGAACAAGGCGGCCGAAGACGCGAAAGAGAAAGATTATCGTCCGCTTTACTGTATTTACGTCGCCGTCGGTCAAAAAAATTCCAACGTCGCGCGCGCTCTCGACGTTCTCGAAAGAGAAGGGGCCATGCCGTATACCACAATCATCTCCGCCCCCGCGTCCGATACGGCGACGAATCAGTATCTGGCGCCGTTCGCCGGCGCGGCGATGGGCGAGTGGTTCATGGACAACGGCATGGACGCGCTCATTATTTTCGACGATTTATCGAAGCACGCCGTCGCTTATCGGCAGGTTTCACTCGTTTTGAAACGGCCGTCCGGTCGCGAAGCTTATCCTGGCGATGTGTTTTATTTGCATTCGCGCTTGCTCGAACGTAGCGCGCGCGTGACTGACGAATTCGGCGGCGGTTCGCTCACCGCACTGCCGATCATCGAGACACAAGCCGGCGACGTCTCCGCCTACATTCCGACAAACGTGATCTCAATTACTGACGGACAAATTTATCTCGAAACCGATCTATTTTATCAAGGCGTGCGGCCGGCTATTTCGGTTGGTCTTTCCGTCAGCCGTGTCGGATCAGCCGCGCAGATCAAAGCGATCAAACAAGTGGCCGGCAAAGTAAAACTCGACCTCGCGCAATTTCGCGAGCTAGCCGCGTTCGCGCAATTCGGCTCCGATCTGGATGCCGCGACGAAAGCGCGGCTCGATCGCGGCCAGCGCATCGTCGAGCTGTTCAAGCAAACGCAATACAATCCCATTCCAGTTGAACAACAGGTGGCGGTGATGTGGGCGATGCAGAACGGATATGTCGATCCTGTTCCGGTTGAGCGGGTGAAAGAATTTCAAAGCAAGCTGCAGGATTATCTGGAGACACGGAAAGAAAGCCTGCTCCGGTCGGTTCGCGAAAAAAAACAGCTCGATGAAGATCTCGAAGGACAATTGAAAGCCGCGCTCGAGGAATTCAAAACAACCTGGCAATAAAACATTTTCCGGAAGATCTCGTGTTTCACATTACTGATGAGCAGTTTACGACTTCAAGCCTGATCTAGCGCACATGGCAAACACGCAAGACATTCGGCGCCGGATCAAATCGATCCGCAACACCGCGCAGATCACGAAAGCGATGCAGATGGTCGCCGCATCCAAGATGCGCAAGGCCCAGCAGCATGCGCTGGCCGGCCGTCCCTATGCCAGCCTGATGAACAAGGTGCTCGTTTCGCTGCAAAAACGGACCGACCCCAGATTGCATCCGCTCTTGCATGTTCGCGAGCTAACGAAGGAGCTTGTCCTCATCATTAGCACAGACAAAGGCCTGGCCGGTGCATTGAACACAAATCTTTTTCGCGAGGCGGCCAATTTCGACCCGGCAAAAACGGTTTACGTTGTCGCAGGGAAAAAGGCGCGGCAGTTTATCGCGCGCACAAAACGCGAATTGCTGGCCGATTTCGAATTGAAGGATGCGCCGACGTTCGTCGAAACAAAGCCGATTGCGAAATTCTGCGCGGAAAAATTCCTTAAGCATGAGGTGGACAAGGTTTCCGTCCTTTACACGCATTTCATTAACACGATCGATCAGCGTTCAGTCGTGCAGACACTGCTTCCGATCAGCAATTTTGATCTTCCGAAAAAACACGAGGAGTCAGACGCGAACGAAGGTGTCGATCCAATGCTGGGCTATGTTTTTGAGCCAACCGCCGAGGCCGTGCTCGACATGATGCTGCCGTATTACATTCAATATCAGGTTTTTCAGATGATCCTCGACGCACGTGCCTCCGAGCATAGCGCGCGCATGGTGGCGATGAAAAATGCGACCGACAATGCAAATCAATTCATCAAGGATTTGACCCTCGAATATAACAAGATGCGTCAGGCTGGCATTACCACTGAGCTGCTCGAAATCGCGACTGCGCAAATGGCGGTGGGCTCTTAATCAACGCTTATGAATAAAGGAAACATTGTTCAAGTCATCGGCCCTGTGGTGGACGTGGAATTCCCGGAGGGGAAAAGATTGCCCGGCATTTATAACGCGCTCGAAATCGAATACGAAGTCAACGGCAATCCGACCAAGCTGACTCTCGAAGTGCAGCAGCACCTGGGTGAAAATTGGGTGCGTTCCATCGCGATGTCGTCCACCGAAGGTTTGAAGCGCGGGATGAGCGTGGCGGATACGGGCGGGCCCATCACCGTCCCGGTGGGCGAAGGTGTGCTCGGGCGGCTTTTTAATGTCACCGGGGATCCGATTGATAATCGCGGGCCGGTCAAATTCACCAAACGCTATCCGATTCATCGGCCGGCGCCTGATCTTATGGAGCAGGACACTAAAGCGCAGATTCTCGAAACCGGAATCAAAGTCATCGATCTGGTCTGCCCTTTTTCCAAAGGCGGAAAAGTCGGCGCATTCGGCGGTGCCGGCGTCGGCAAGACCGTCATCATCCAGGAGTTAATCAATAACATCGCGATGAAACACGGAGGCGTCTCAATGTTTGCAGGTGTTGGCGAGCGCTCGCGTGAAGGTAACGACCTTTACAAGGAAATGAGTGAAGCAGGCGTGATCGACCAAAAAGACTTGTCGAAGTCGAAAGTCGGGATGGTTTTTGGTCAGATGAACGAGCCACCCGGCGCCCGCCTGCGCGTAGGACTTTCCGCACTGGCCATGACCGAATATTTTCGGGACGAGCGCAACCAGGATGTGCTTCTTTTCATCGACAACATCTTTCGATTTTCACAAGCAGGCTCCGAAGTTTCGGCGCTTCTCGGGCGCACTCCGTCCGCCGTTGGTTATCAACCAACCCTCGCGGCGGAGATGGGCGATTTACAGGAACGGATTA
>QHRC01000267.1 GCA_003219995.1 Verrucomicrobiota bacterium | reverse complement strand
GGAAGGATCGACAGCGTTACTTCGAGACTTACTGGTCGCGCTGGCCAGACACATGGGTACACGGCGACTGGGCCGCGATCGATGACGACGGACTTTGGTACATTCTCGGGCGGAGCGACGACACGATCAAAGTTGCCGGGAAACGAGTCGGCCCCGCGGAAGTGGAATCGATTCTCGTGGCCCACGCACGAGTGAGCGAAGCGGCCGCGGTTGGCGTGCCCGATCCAATCAAAGGAGAAGCGCTCGTTTGCTTTTGCGTTCTGAAAAAGGACGCGGATGAAGGTAGCGATCTTGCGAACGAATTGAAAACGAAAATCGCGACCGAACTCGGCAAGGCACTCGCGCCGCGCGATGTGATTTTCGTAGCCGACATTCCGAAAACGCGCAACGCAAAGGTCATGCGCCGTCTTGTCCGCGCCGCCTACATTGGCGAAAAACTCGGCGACACATCGGCGCTGGAGAATCCCGGAGCACTCGAAGAGATTGCGCGGTTTGCTAAATAATGTGGGAGGATCTCAGTGCCCGACCTCACTCACACCATCGGTCGAAATCGCCCCACGACTTCCTGCAAACGGCCGGTGATTTGGCCTAACGAACAGACTTCCACTGCTTCGAGCAGCGCGGGGAAACAATTGTCCCCGCGCTCGACAACATCGACAAGTTTATCCAGTGCGCGTTTCGCCTTCGCTGCGTTTTTCTTTTTGAATTTCGCGAGCCGATCAACTTGCAGTTGCTGTTTCGCGCGCGGCGTGCGCGCGAGTTTTACTTCCGGAACATCATCGGCGCCATTGCGATATTTGTTCAGGCCGATAATCGGGCGCGTGCCGTCGTAGATCTGCTGTTCGTAACGATGGGCGGCACTTTGAATTTGGCTCCGCTGAAAACGATCTTCGACGGCCGCGAGCACACCACCGAGCCGCTCGATCTCGCGGAACTCCTCGAGAATCGCCGCTTCCACTGCGCGCTCGACCGCCTTCATGCCGGGCGAGCCGCTCAGCAAATTCATGGTGTGCTTAAAAATGCCAGACTCCTCCAGCAGTATGGCCTGGCCGTGCGCGGCAAGCCGGATCCATTCCTCGCTCGGGGTTGTGAATGGCTCGTCCGCGCTATTTGAATGACACGAGTTCGTGGCGTTCATGTAAGCGAGCATCAACTCCGCCGCCGTGCGGGTGAGATTATTTTTGAACTCAGCGGCAATGAGCGAGCGCCCGCTGGTCTGCGTATGCAATTTGAACAATTGCGACCGCGCGCCCGCGCCGAATACGTCGCGCATTCCGATCGCCCAGATGCGTCGCGAAACACGCGCTAGCGCGATATATTCGATGTCCAGTCCGCAATCGAGAAAGAACGAGAGCCGCGGTCCGAATTGATCGACTGGAATTCCGCGCGCGGCGAACATCTCCGCGTAGGCGAAACCGTTCGATAACGTGTATGCCGCCTGTTGCACTGGCGTCGAGCCCGCTTCGCCAATGTGATAACCGCTGATCGAAATCGGATACCAGCCGGCTCGGTGGTGTGCTCGCGGCCGTCGAAGATCGTTTTCAGCGGAGCCAAATTCAAAGTGCCGCCCATCGTTACGAACAGCAGATCTACGACGGCACGCGCCCGATTATCGGCCTGAATTGTGCCGCGCAATTTCGGCACAACCTTCGGACCGAACCGGCGTTTCGCTGCAGCGATGTACATCGCCATGATGATCGGAGCTGGGCCACTGATCGTCATCGACGCGGAAAAATCCGGCGAGCCGAGATCGAATCCATCGTAAAGCCGCACCATGTCTTCAACTGTGTCGATCGCCACGCCGCCCTCGCCGATTTTGCCGAAAACGCCGTCCGTGTCGCTGTCGATGCCGTAAAGTGTCGGTCCGTCGAAGGCAGTGCTGAGCCGATGTGTGCGCTGATGCGCCGTGAGAAAATGAAAACGCTCGTTTGTGTCTTCCGCCAGCATCAGCCCGGAGAACAATCGCGTCGGCTCCTCCGCTTTCGATTGATTGTCAATCTTCTTCGTGTCGATCTTGTGCTTTTTCGACTCGCCATTCCCCCCTCCGCCATTTTTTCCAAAACCGCCGGCTTCGATCTCGCGAATTGGCTCGAGATACATTTCGCGATAAACTCCATTGAGGAATGGAAACTCGCCCGGCAACCCGTCCCCAAAAAGATAACGCGCAATTTCGCCCGGCTCATCGATTTCGGGCAAGGCCAGGCGCGGCAACGGCAAACCGGTCGGCGTGTGCGTGACCGGCGTTTTCGATTTGGTTTCGTTCCAACGATCAATCACCTCGCGCCCGAATCTTTCATCGGTCCGCGCGCGCTTCACTTGATCGAGAACGAATCGATTATATTTCTCAACCGCTTCGACGACTTGTCCGAGTTTGCTCATACATTCTAATTCTAAATTGTCATTCTGAGCGGAGCACAGCGAAGTCGAAGAATCTCTCGCTCGTTTCCCACCCAAAAAGAGTTAAAGATGTTTCGACTTCGCTCAACATGACAAAAGAGGCATGTCCGCTTTACATTTTTCTTCTTCCAAAGTTTCTTCCTGCTTTCCTCGTTTCCTGATCGATCTGTTTACCCGAGACTAAATCGAACAATCGATCCACGCCAGGGTCGCGATGTCGTTTTGCAACAGTATCGATGAGGCCTTGGGCACGCCGGTTTTGCTCGAGACGCTGCTCGATCTCGGTATGCGCGGTGCGCGCACGCTGCAAATCGCTCTTGTTCACCACCACAATGTCGGCCAGATCGAGCATCACGATTTTTTGCAACTGCAACCGGCTGCCGTAATCCGGGTTCATCACCAGCACGGTAAGATCGACAATTCCATTCTTTTGAAACGGCATCGCCTCCTGTCCCGTGCCGACCGTTTCGATGATCACGTAATTGAAATCCGATTGCGCGAGAAGCGCGAGACAATCGTGGGTCGCGGGCGAAAGTCCGCCGGCTTGACCGCGCGTCGCCATGCTGCGCATGAAAACACGGTCGTTCTGCGAATTGATCATGGTGGCGCGGTCGCCTAGCAACGCGCCTTTGCCAATCACACTTGGATCGTGTGACAAGATCGCGATACGT
The DNA here is from genome assembly GCA_003219995.1 of Verrucomicrobiota bacterium. Taxonomy (GTDB): domain Bacteria; phylum Verrucomicrobiota; class Verrucomicrobiia; order Chthoniobacterales; family UBA10450; genus UBA10450. The sequence goes on along the minus strand of QHRC01000267.1, from coordinate 288 downwards.
CCTTTGGCCTGGCTCGACAAATAGCGCAACGCCAGCTCGTCAATCAACGTCGTCTTTCCGGCGCCGCCCGGTCCGGTAAAACCGATGACTCGAGATGTTTGATCTTTGATGTTTTTTCTTCGATGTTTTTTCTTCGACCTCGAGCGTTGGATGTCGAGCGTTGAACGCTTGCTTTTCGCCAATCGGTCTTCGATTTCCGTCAATCTCCGCGCCAACTCGATATCGGGAGTCCTGGCGTGCGATCCTCTCTTGCGCGGCCTGCCATAGTGCTCGCGCACGTAGCCAGCC
>QHRC01000266.1:560-1926 GCA_003219995.1 Verrucomicrobiota bacterium | reverse complement strand
TCGCCAGTTATAGGTATGGCCAAAGCATTTGACTGTAGGAAAAAGACAAGACAAGGCACCAAGACCGATAGATTAGATTTGAACTGCTTTTTCCGCGTCGCAGATCCCACGTTGAGAGTCGAATGGTTACCGGACATATTTTGCGAAAACGGTTTTAGCAAATTCACTGCAAAATAGCAACAGGTTTTATATTTTCCATATTCAGTCGGGTTTCTATGTCGCCTGTGAATTACGTTCTTGGAAGCCCCTTTTTCCCCGTTTTCCCCGTTTTCCCGGTTATGCTTGCGAGCGCGGATTGACCTGCGCACGCCTTCGATTCCAGCGAAGGCGATCCCAAGCAGAGCAACCGCAGAGCCGCCATCAGGCGCGCTGACGGCGCCCGTTGTGGAACTCGACAACGTGAACGTGAAGCCTTTTCCGGTAGAGCCTTGGAGAGACCAGTTGGCGGGGCTAGGACCGCCTCCGTTGATAAAAGCTGTACCAGTCCCTGTAAAGGCCATCGAACCTGACTGAACGTGACCACTGGTCAATGCAAGCAGCTCAAATGTGTACGTTTTTCCTCCGAACACGAAACTCCACTGCGGATTGACCGGCCCGGTAAGAGTTGCCCCTGTGCCGTCCCCTGTGAAGCGGAAGTTAGAAAAGGTGGTTGCCGTTCCAAATGTAACCGCCGAATAACCACCAGTTCCCGCGAAAACTTTCCATCCTGGATTTTTGAAAGAGATGGTCGTAGTTCCAGCGCCACTGGCGCCACTCGCCTTGGTCTTACCGGTAAATTCGATGTCTCCCGTGATTGCCTGCGCTTGCTGGCAGAAGAGGCCGTAACTAAGCAGGCCAACGGCGAGCATCGATATTGTTTTAGTTAGGTTTTTCATTTGTCATCATTTCCCCTCTTGTTTCCGCTGGCAAGAAAAGCAAATGCGATGCCAAACGCAAAATATGATTACATAAGCTCCTTGTAATTAGCCATTTGAGATTTAACTCTAAAACCTTTTGAATGGAGATAATCGTAAGGATTTCCGACAAGCAACAACCACCTTGCCCGGACGGTGTAGGATCAAATACGGCAACTAAGCACCTGACTATCTCAAGTCACTGCGGCTGCTGTGGCTCGATGGTAAGCGCGTCGGCGAGCTACACTTTTATCGCGACCGCGAATGCTGCGCTCACGGCCAACTTCACGCCTTAATCCAAAAACACTCGCTACGGAGTAGCACTCCGTCGTCAGTAGAGGGAAAGCAGCCAGGTGATCAGCTTTTTCACTGTGTCACTCCACTGCGTCTAACGAGACCGAATCGCCTGGTTAGGGCTCTGGTGTGGCATCGCGAATAGGTACACTGATCGCCCGAACAGACGATATGAACCC
>QHRC01000266.1:0-501 GCA_003219995.1 Verrucomicrobiota bacterium | reverse complement strand
AGCGGCGGCGCAGAGGCGGCGGCAAAAAGCGCATGATTGCTCGGCCAAAAAGCGACCATCGTAAACCCCCACAAGCCTAATATGAGGATAGCGGATGACCATAGCCAAGCCCGATACGAAGCCGGAGTGCGCCATCCGCAGATGAGCGCGCCGATAGCACCAACGAGCGTGGCGCCCGACGTGGGTGCGAAGAACTGGCCCGGACCAACCGGGAATCGCGCACCATAAGGCATGAGGGAGAGCGACTCCGGTGGTGCCGCGCTCCAGGCGCCGGCGACAACAATCAAATCGTAGAGCTTCGCCCCTGCGCCGATGCCCCAAGCAAGCACCGCGATCCATAGAAATGCGCGCATAAGACGAAAACGCGTAGTCATAGATCTAACGAGACCAAGAGCCCTCTACTTTAGCCTTTTTACTTTTCAATTTCTTCAGCGGCTGGCTGCAGCGCCTGGTAGGTCCTTCTTTGAGATTGCTCTTCACCCGCGCGCCGGAGCAAGACGA
>QHRC01000262.1:2702-2899 GCA_003219995.1 Verrucomicrobiota bacterium | reverse complement strand
ACTTCCACGGCTCTCATGATGCCGCGCTGCAATGAAGTCGGGTTCGCACCGGCAGTGACGTTGCGCAGTCCTTCTTTATAAATGGACTCCGCCAGCACGGTCGCCGTGGTGGTGCCGTCGCCCGCGATATCGGAAGTTTTCGACGCGACTTCGCGCACGAGCTGCGCACCCATATTTTCATACGGATCTTCCAGCTC
>QHRC01000262.1:551-2611 GCA_003219995.1 Verrucomicrobiota bacterium | reverse complement strand
TCGGTCCGAGCGTGGCCTTGACGGCCCGCGACAGTTTCTCGACGCCGCGCAGCAACGCGTGCCGCGCATTTTCATCAAATTGTAATTGTTTAGCTGCCATATTTTTTATTCGTTAATTGGTTAAATCGTTGAATCGTTAAATCGAATCTATCCGATGATGCCGAGGATGTCGTCCTCGCGCATGATCAGGTAAGACTCATTGTCGATCTTGATTTCAGTGCCGCCGTATTTCGAGATCAGCACCTTGTCGCCTTTTTTCACGGTGAATTCGACCTTCTTTCCCTCTTCGTTCACCTTGCCCGTGCCGAGAGCGACGACTTTGCCCTCCTGCGGTTTTTCCTTCGCGGTATCGGGAATAATGATCCCGCCCTTTTTTGTTTCCTGCTCCTCAATCGGCTGCACCAGCACCCGATCTCCGAGCGGTTTTACATTAACTGCTGCCATAAGTTATCTCTCTTTCTTTGTTTCTGGTTTTTTGGGTTGAGCCGGCGACTGTCGATCTTGCAACAGCCACCGGCAAATTGTTTTCGTTACTTCTTCTTGTCTTCGTCCACGACTTCGAATTCTGCATCGACAACGTCGCCGTCACCGCCGCCGCGCTTCCCTGCGCCTTGTTCAGGGCCCGGGCGTGCGCCAGCTTCGGGTCCTGGTTGCGGCCCGGGTCCAGCTTGCGCTGACGCCTGCTTGTAAAGCTCGGCGCTGATTTCCTGGAACTTGTTTTGCAAGGCGTCGTAGGTCCGCTTCATCGCGTCGGTGTCGTTCTGGTTGATCGCTTCGCGCACCGCGGCGATGGCATCCTCGACTTGCTTCCGCTTGTCGGCCGGAACCTTGTCGCCGAGTTCTTTCAACTGCTTCTCGCTTTGATACGCGAGCATGTCGGCGTTGTTCTTGATCTCGATTGTTTCCTTCGCCTTTTTGTCTTCTTCAGCGTGCGTTTCGGCTTCACGCTGCATCTTCTCCACTTCGTCTTTCGAAAGTCCGGAGCTGCCGGTGATGGAAATCTTTTGCTCCTTGCCGGTGCCGAGGTCTTTCGCCGAAACGTGTAGGATGCCGTTGGCATCGATATCGAACGTGACTTCAATTTGCGGAACGCCGCGCGGCGCCGGCGGAATTCCATCGAGATGGAATGTGCCGAGATTTTTGTTGTCGCGCGACAGGGGCCGCTCGCCTTGCAGCACCTTGATTTCCACGCCCGGCTGATTGTCGCTGTAAGTCGAGAAGATCTGCGACTTGCGCGTCGGGATGGTGGTGTTGCGCGGAATCATCGGTGTCGCCACACCGCCCGCGGTTTCAATCGCCAGGGTCAACGGCGTAACATCGAGGAGCAACACGTCTTTCACATCGCCCCTGAGCACGCCGCCTTGAATGGCCGCGCCCACCGCTACGACTTCGTCCGGGTTAACTCCCTTGTGCGGCTCCTTGCCGATGAGTTTGCGCGCCGTCTCGATCACCTTCGGCATGCGCGTCATGCCGCCAACGAGCACGAGCTCATTAATGTCTTTCTCGTTGAGCTTCGCGTCCGCGAGACAGTCTTTGACCGGTTTGATCGTCCGCTGGAACAGATCGTCGGTGAGCTGCTCGAGCTTCGAGCGCGTCACTTTTTTCTGAATATGCTTCGGCCCGCTCGCGTCCGCAGTGATGAACGGCAGATTGATTTCGTATTCCTGCGAGCTGGAGAGCGCGATTTTCGCCTTTTCTGCTTCTTCCTTGATACGCTGGATCGCGTCCGGCTGCTTGGTCAGATCGATGCCGCTGTCTTTTTTAAATTCAGCAACGATCCAGTCCATCACCTTTGCGTCCCAATCGTCACCGCCGAGGTGCGTGTCGCCGTTGGTCGCCTTGACTTCAAAGACGCCGTCCCCGATTTCGAGCACGGAAATGTCGAACGTGCCGCCGCCCAAATCGTAAACCGCAATCTTCTCGTCTTTCTTCTTGTCGAGACCGTAAGCGAGCGAAGCCGCGGTCGGTTCGTTGATGATGCGCAAAACTTCGAGACCGGCAATCTTGCCCGCGTCTTTGGTCGCGTTACGCTGCGAATCATTGAAATACGCCGGCACGGT
>QHRC01000262.1:0-442 GCA_003219995.1 Verrucomicrobiota bacterium | reverse complement strand
CGTCGCCGTTCGCCGCTTTCACGACTTTGTAGGGAACGCGATGCTCTTCTTCGTGGACCTCGTCGAACTTCCGGCCCATGAAACGTTTGATTGAGAAAACCGTATTTTGCGGGTTCGTTACCGCCTGACGCTTCGCGGCCTGGCCGACCAGCCGCTCGCCATTCTTCGTAAATGCAACCACCGAGGGCGTCGTGCGTGCGCCCTCGCTATTTTCTAAAACCACCGGATCGCCACCTTCCATCACCGACATGCATGAGTTGGTGGTGCCCAGGTCAATTCCTAAAACTTTAGCCATAGAATAAAAATAAAAAAATCCTTTCCGGTCGAGAGCTCGACCTAGGGCGCATTTCAGCAGGGTACGAGCCAGCCGCTACAGCCTTGCGTAACTCGTTGTAACAGAATAAATAACAAAAATCAACTGTCGATCTTATTCTGCCAAAAC
>QHRC01000263.1 GCA_003219995.1 Verrucomicrobiota bacterium | reverse complement strand
TGCAACGCTGCTTCGAGCGTCATTCGAAACAGGCGACCTTCCAACGCATGCGCGCGAATGTGCGGATTAGCAATTGAGTCGGGATCGATCACGCTTCCGACAACAAGTCCGGCGGTCCAAATTTTGTAATCGACGTAGCGTTGGAGAAGAGCGACAACTGACTTCGCCGTCGTGCGTCGGATACTTTGCGTCCGGCGTTTTAGTTCCTGCGCGTTGGTCTCGAGCCTTCCCATCGCGGCGTGGTAAGGCTGTCGCATTGCCGGATCGCGCGGATCAGAAAGATTGATCAAGCAACTGTCGCGTAACTGCGGTGAGCGAACTGAACCGCCTATGAGAATGGCGACAGCCCAGCCTGATTTCACGCGAATACCAAGCGCTGCTTTAGCTGGCTTCATTTGCCAAAGCAGACTCAAATTTTCTGAAACGCGAATTTCGCGAGTAGTACTCCGGTGATGAGGCCGATGATAGTGCTGGATGGCACGACATAGGGAGCGTCTTTTGATTTAAATGCCCCTTTGGCCAAAAAAATTACCAGTCCGAAACTGAAACCGTAGAGCAATCCGTATCCGGCGCCCTGCCACCACGAACTGCGACCGCCTAACGAGAGGGCGGTCAAAAGACTAACGAGGATTCCCTTTAAGGTGGCCGCGAGCAGAATCTCGACCTTGTACGGTTCTCTTGGCTCAAAGAAGATTCCGACCCCACCTAGTGCGCCCAAAACCGCGCCGATTAGCATAACAATCGTGATATTCATTCTAACCTTTCAGCGCCGCATGATGTGAATGGCGAGGATGCGGCTTTGATGGCGGGCAAGCAGATAATCGACGAAGTCGCCGATGATGGAATTTGGCTTATTTCCCAGCTTGGTTACCACGCGGCAGATCAGCGTCCCACTGCGAGCATGCCACTCGAGATTAATGGCACCGTGAAGGTCTCGCGCGCTGTGGATCTTCGCCCAACCGTGCGGCCTGCCGGGCTGTTTAGACCAGACTTTAATAAACTCGAATTTCTCTTCCAGCTGCGGATCGCTCATGATCTTGTTCCGCAAAGATCCGCGGCCAGCTGTGATGACCTGAATCACCGTCTGCATCGTCCGTTAGGTTCAACAGCTCTGCAGGTTTTTGCAACGACGTTGTGCAAAGGTGGATCGAGCGCTCCGCTCGACGCTAAACTTCGCGGCGCAGCCGCCTTAATTGACATCGCGGAGGGGACTGCGCGATCCACCTGTCAATTGTCACGCAGCGAGCGAAACATGATGTAAACATCGACATATCCTTTTTCCGGATGCTGGAACGCACCGGGCAGAGCGCCGACGATGTTGAACCCAAGCTGTTTCCATAAACGAATCGCCGGTTCGTTCGTCGAGACGACAAAGTTGAATTGGATGGCGCGAAACCCGAGCCGCCGCGCTTCGCTCAGGCAATGCTCGCCTATGTCGCGGCCGATTCCTTTTCCGCGCGCATTTAGCGCGACCATGAATGCCGCGTTCGCGACATGCGAACCAGCCCCTGCTTGATTCGGTCTTAAAATATAAGTGCCAACAATATGTCGCCGAACCCGGCTTCGCCGGGCAGCTCCTTCAATAGCAGATGACGCGATGGGCGAAAGATCTCCATGGAAGGAGCTGGGCGACACAGCTGATTGGTCCAATCGGCTGCCCTCTGGGCGCGAAGCGGGTCGATCTTGCTCTCGGCCTGTAGGGGACGCTATTAGCGTCCCTGGGAAGCGAACGGCTTCCACTACAGAATATCGATCTTCTTCGGCAACGTAAGTTTGCGTGTCTTCACGAAACCAATACGCCAGCGCATCTTCGCGCGACATCTGCGAATCGAACGCGTAGGTGTCGCTCGCTGCCACGACCTCGTGGAAGATATTCCAGATTGCGTCGCGATCTTCTTCTACCGCTGGGCGAATGTTCACCGCCCTACTAAACGCCCAACCGAACAAAAGATCGAGCTGGCTATTTTAGTAAATAAATGTCCGGCTTGTCGGTCACTCCGCCCTGCTGCATCCTCTCCCGCAAATCCGGCGATGCCGCGAATGCTTTGGCTTTGTCGAGATCCTGGGCAGAGAAAAGCAGGATCACTTCGTTCGGATTGTCGATGTTGCGGAGGAGATGTTCCTCTTTGAGCCCGGCACTCGCACGCGCGGACGCGTGTCCGTCATAAGCCGGTTTCCATTTGGCAAAGTCAGCGACTTTGTGACGAATCAGTATGTAATTCATAATTAATTTCCTCTCGTTGTTTGTTCTGCAAAAAATGTAGGGCAACCGCACGGATTGCCGAAACAAAAACTGTAGCGGCGGTCTATGACCGCCGAATGGAATAAAACGACGCTCATAGAGCGCCGCTACAACTAATGCCGTTTAAAG
>QHRC01000200.1:10986-11242 GCA_003219995.1 Verrucomicrobiota bacterium | reverse complement strand
GATGAGATCTTTGTCATTCCGGACATTCTCTGCAACGCCGGCGGAGTGATCGTTTCCTACTTCGAGTGGGTGCAAGGTTTGCAGAGTTTTCTCTGGAGCGAAACGGAAGTGACCGACAAACTTTTCCGCATCCTCGAGCATTCCTTCAGCCAGGTGATCCGACGCGCGAAAGAGCATAAGATTGCCCATCGCACGGCAGCGATGGCCATCGGCGTTGAACGTGTCTTGAGGGCGAAAAAGACACGTGGCTTGTTCC
>QHRC01000200.1:8680-10941 GCA_003219995.1 Verrucomicrobiota bacterium | reverse complement strand
AAAACGGACTGCGTCTCATCGTATCGCGGCTGGGCGCAGAATTAATCAGCCTTGCCCGAATTAACGGAGCCGGTGAATGGATCGGCTTTCTTTATCGGGATAACGATCTCTCCGGGCCGTCGCAAGGCTGGGCGAACCACGCGACGGTGATGGGTTATTATCTCCATCGCCTTAAAGATGGACGCAGTCTTTATCGCGGGCATGAAATCAAGGGCGGCACGCACAGCTTTCTGCGAACAAAGACATGGCGCTTTGTCGAAGCCCGAATGGGCGAGAGTGCATCCGTCAGGTATCGAATCACGCCGCAAGATTTTTCCGCGACGGAATATCCGCTCAAGGTCAGCCTCGACCTGACTTATAAGATCGACATGAACAAAGTAAGCGTTGCGTTCGAGTTTCGAAATGATGAATCCGAACTGACCGCGCATGTCGGATTCGGATTGCACCCGGGGTTCGCTGCGACTTCGTTCGACAGCTTTCATTTGCAAATGCCGGCCGGTTGTTACCGGCGGCATTTCTCGCCAGGCAATTACCTTTCCGGCGAAACGCGGGACTTCAATTTTACCGGCGGGGAGATGCCGTTCCCCAGAAATGAATTGCCCGGATCTTACATCCTGGAACTGGTCGATGTTCCAGTGCGCGAACTTTCCTATGTCGATCCGCCGAGCGGACGCTGGGTGATTGTCGATCTAAGCAACGTGCCTTATCTGACTCTGTGGTCCGACGGCGGGCCATTCCTTTGCGTCGAACCGTGCTGGGGACTGACCGATCATCACGAGCAACGCCCTTTTGAAGAGAAAGAAGGAATTCAAACAATTTCTCCGGGCGGCGAATTGCGCGCCGCCTTCACCATGAATCCGCAACTAGCCTCCTGCGATTGACAATTCTTCGGTCCGCCTTACCGGCACGTGTACATAAAAAGGCCGCACGCGGGATCGAACCACAGTGCGGCTTCTTGTTCTTTAGTGACTGCCGTGTGCGCCGAGACCGGTGTAGCTGCCGAGGCCGCTTTGGTGCCCTGGTCCACCGCCGCCTTTGGCGTCTTTCTTGGGCTTTAAATCACGGACTTGTACTTTTATTTTTGTCTCTTTTTTGGTTTTCTTTGTAGTAGCCATTTTATTCTTCTTTCTTGTTATGGGTTGTTTGTTGTCTCAGTGGCACCGAAGGGCAATTGACGCCCGCCCATGACGTCCTCTTTTGGGATCAGGTCATCGAGGCGGATCAATTTTTCTTTCCTGCGCTTGGGCCTTTGACTTCCTGACTCTCCGGCGGGCGCAATTTTTTTGCTCTTCGGTGAATTCACTTTGGGCTTTTCGTAACCAGCATTCATGCCAAGTCTCGCGAGACCTCGATGGAATAAAAACGTTCGCTGTATTAGCTATTAAACGAGAGACACTTATGCAGCGCGTTTTTCAGCAAAAAGGAGAGTTGCCATTGCAAGCTGACGGCACGCAGGGGTTCATTTCTGAGGCCGCCGCTGCTTACTTTTAGGCCAACCCGGCTCTATTTTTGCGCAACGTTACGAAGATGGCGCGCCAGTGTTGCGCGGGAAATATCGAGCAGCTTCGCCGCGCGTCGCTGATTGCGATTCGCTTGCTCGTAAACGAAGCGGACGTGCCTCTTCACAGCGCTCGCCAGCGAAAGATCGGTGCCGGCCTCATGCTGCTTATTATTGCTTGAGGGTGTGACAGCGAGGCCTTCGTTTGGGTGTCGATCTCGACCTGCCTCCAGGTCGGGAGGAAAAACGACATGCTCGGGCAGAATGACCGAGCCATTGCAAAACAACGTCATGGCGCGGACGGTGTGACTCAGCTCGCGAAGATTTCCGAGCCATTCGTGATGAAGCAATTTCTGCATTGCTTCGGGATGGATCGCAGTGATGTTTTTCCCTTCTTTCAGTCCGGCCGCTTTTAATTCTGCGGCAATCAACACCGGCAGCTCCTCCAGCCGTTCCCGAAGCGGAGGGATGAGGAGGGTGAGGCCGTTTAGTCGCTGATAAAGGTCTTCTCGAAATTTCCCCAGTCCCACTCGTTCGCGCAGCGAACAGTTTGACGCGCAGATGATGCGTGCGTTAGAAGTAAGCATTCGTTCGGAGCCGAGGCGTTCAAATTCGCCATACTCGAGCACGCGCAAGATTTTTACCTGAGCAAGCGGACTCATCTCGGAGATTTCGTCCAAAAAAAGTGTGCCGCCGTCGGCTAATTCGAATTTTCCTTTGACGCTTTGCTGGGCGCCGGTAAAAGCCCCGCGTTCATGACCGA
>QHRC01000200.1:8122-8663 GCA_003219995.1 Verrucomicrobiota bacterium | reverse complement strand
CGCTTATCGCCGAGGCGTTAAATGCTATGAACGGTCGAGCTGCGCGCGCTGATGAATTGTGGATCGCGTGTGCGAGCAACGTTTTTCCTGTGCCGGTCTCGCCGAGAAGCACGACCGGTACTTCCGACTTTGCGGCAAGCGCCGCCAACTGCAAACAACGCGCCATGCCGTCATTGCTCGTCGTCAGATCTTCGATCCTCAGCCTGGAGAGCGGCTCTTGCATGGTGACTTGCGACTTTATTGGCTCACGCTCTCACGCAACTGTCGAATTGGTTCGAACGCATATTCAATCAGTGTGCGTCCGCCGACAATGATATGCGCTTCTCCTTTCATTCCAACGCGCAAAGGCAAGACTTGGCCCGGGCGCGGTTCGATCGCGCTTCGATCGAGTGACGCCGATGCGATGAAATGCGAACCATCGGCGGAGGTGACCGCTGATGGGCTGATCCAGTCGAGTTTTCCGGTGACAGCGCCATAACGCTGATACGGAAACGCTTCGAAGAAATATCGCACCCGTTGAGAAACGACGAGCTTTGGAAGG
>QHRC01000200.1:541-8035 GCA_003219995.1 Verrucomicrobiota bacterium | reverse complement strand
CTGCCGACCGTCCGTTGATCCATTGAAATGATAACGCCATCGTAAGGGCTGCGCACCGTCAGCAAGTTTTGCTGCGTATTTTCCAGATCTGCCTTCAAAGCTCCGATCCGCATTTTCAACTTTTCTATTTCCGCCTGCTGCTCGCCACGCTGGCGCTGTCGCTCTGTTTCCATTCGCTCACGATCAAGATTCACTTGCTGGACGGTTCTTTGGGCCACGCTAAAATCTTTTTCCGATGCGGCCAGATCGAGCTTAAGCTTGACGAGGTCAACTTCCGAAATGCCGCCTTTGTCGGCCAGCTTTTCCATGCGTGTGACGAGATCGTGGGTCGTCTTCGCGTGATTTTCACGGAACTTCACTTCGCTCTTCGCTTGCTCGACTTCAGCCTTTTTGATGTTCAGCTGGGCAACGTATGCCGTATCACTTTCGGTGAGGCTCTCTTCTTTAGAGCGTAAATCTTCCGTCAGCGTTCGAAATTGCGTGTCCCAACCGCGAATCTCATCAGAGCGCAAGACGAATAGCTCCTCGCCGCTTTTCACAGTTTGACCTTCGCTCACTGCGACATGGCTAATTACGGCTTGGTGTGGCGCCTGGATTGGATCGGCGCCGGTGGCGGGAACCAGCACAAATGGGCAGCGCACGCTCTCCGGTAGTCGCATGACAATCGCGATGAGCAGTGCAAAAAGAAACGCTCCCATCAATAGCCACGCCGTCGAACGAATGACCCAGGGTGGGGGCTCCTGCGGCAACATTTCCGATTCCTCATCAATCGAGCCGCGTTGAGTTAATTGTGAGCTCATTGGAGAATTAGTTCAGATACCCAGTTGCTGACTCGCGAGGTAGTAATAAAGGCCACGTTGCGCCATTAGCTCATCATGCGTACCGACTTCGGCGACACTGCCTTTTTCGAGCACCACGATGGCATGCGCTTCGCGAATCGTGCTCAGCCGGTGCGCGATCACAATTGTCGTGCGGCCGGCCAGCAATCGCCCGAGATTGTCTTGGATTGCGCGTTCCGATTCGGTATCGAGCGCGCTCGTTGCCTCGTCAAAAATCAGGACCGGAGGATTATTGTAGATCGCCCGCGCGATGGCGATGCGCTGCTTTTGCCCGCCAGAAAGGGACAGTCCTGATTCGCCAATCTTTGTTTCGTAGCCGAGCGGCAGACGCATGATGAACTCGTGTGCGGCTGCGGCTTGTGCGGCGGTCAGCACCCGGTCGAGATCCGGCTCTGGGTCGCCAAAGGCGATATTGCGCGCAATCGTTTCATTAAACATGTGATTTTCCTGAAGTACCATCCCAATCTGGCGACGCACGTCGCGATAATTGAGTGTTTTTAGATCGACGTTATCGAAAAAGATCGTCCCTTCCGTCGGTTCGAGAAGGCCGGCAATTAATTTAATGAGCGTAGTTTTACCGCAGCCGCTGCGGCCTACGAGCGCGACCATGCGCGCCGGCGCGAGATCCAGGGTAATATTTTTCAAAATATCGGGCGCTTCCGGTCCGCCGTATTTGAAGCTGACTCCACGCAACTCGATGCGTCCTTCCAAGGTGTGCACCGCGACGAGGCGGGAGCGATCATGGCCTTGCTCCGGCTCCTGTTCGAAAATGTCGTTCAACCGATTGAGGAGGACGGAGGCCAACTGCATGTTGTCCCAAACGCCAAAAGTGCGCAAAATTCCTGCGTACGCCATTGCTGTCAGTGAACTAAATGCGACAAACCCGCCGACGCTCAGATTTCCGTGGACGACCTGCATCGCGCCTACCCACAAAAAAATGGCAGTGGACAAGAGACCGATGCTTTGCAGGACACTGTCGTACGACATCACGATGAAGCTCGACTTGAACAGTTTTTGCGAAACGGAAAGAAACTCATTCAGCATCGCATCACGAAACGCGCTTTCTGCGGAGGCGGCCTTCACTGCCTCGATTCCCTTGATTGCGTCGATCTGGTGCGAACTGTATTTGCCCTGGCTTTCTTCTACGCCCGCAAATAAGGGCCGAAGGACCTTTACCGAAAAAATCATTAACCCGACGTAGAGCGGAGTGGTCGCGAGAAAAGCGATCGTGAGGAACGGGCTGTAAATCCCCATCAAAAAAAGCGCACCTACGAGAAAGATTAACCCCAGCAACGCGCCAACTCCTTGTTGGACGGCGAATTGTCGAACTTGCCTCGCGCCATCGAGCCGACGCTGAATGTCGCCTGTCCGACGACTCGTGAAATAGGTCATTGGCAGAGATAGAAGTTTCCGGCTCAGGAAATCGAGCACCGCTGTATCAAGGCGCACTGCCGCAAAGGCGATCAAGTATTCCTGTGCCAGGGTGGCGAGTTGCACAAAGACGAGCGCAGCGAACATCCCGAGCAGAATGGTTTTCAGCAGACCGACGTCATTTTCGACAATGACCTTGTCCACGACCATTTGCGTGAACACAGGAAAGAGCAGCTGGAGAAAAGCGACGGAGACGGCGAGTCCCAAGACCTGTAACAGGATGACTTTAAAACGAGCGAGGAATGGTACAAGCCACGCCAACGTTGGCTTGCTCTCCGGAGCTTGCTCGAATGCCGTCGTGTAATCGAACAGCGCTGCGTAACCCGTCCATTTCGCCTCAAATTCCCGTCGCGGAAGCTTCCGCAATCCGAGCGCGGGGTCGGCCACCCGAACAAACTGCTCATCCACATCGTAGAGCACGATCCAATGATTGCCCTCCCAATGCACTATGGCTGGCAGCGGCATCACTGGGAGGTTGCGAAGTGAGACTTTTAGTGCGCGCGCCGCCAGTCCAAGCTCGGTTGCGGCGCGAGAAAGCGCCTTCAGGCTGGTGCCATCAGTCGCGGTGTGACAGAGTTGTCGAATGCGCGCCAAGCTTACTTTTCGACCAAAATGTCGGCACACCATCCCCAGACTCGCAGCGCCGCAATCCATTTCATCGATTTGCATGATGTGGTCGATTTTGCGGATGCGCTTGCCGCGTTTACGGAACAAACCCTGCTCGTCGGCGAACGGATCTTCTTTTTCTTCGGCTTCGACGCTCGGCTCTTCACCGGCCAGCTCCACTTTGTCCTGCACCTTTGTCTCCGCAGGAAGCAGTTCTGTTGTGAAATCAAGCGGAATACGCGCCTCTGTTTTTGCCTGATATAATGCGAGCCGCTCGCTGAGAAGTTTGTCGAACTCGGGGAAGCGACGGCGCAAGTCCCGCACCGATTTCGGGTCAAGTGCCTGCAACTGGCAATCTGTAAATGCTTCCACCGACGCCGCTCGGGGCGAGCCGTTCAAGATTGACAGTTCGCCAAAAAAATCGCCTTCGCGGTAAAACGCGAGATTCCGGTCGCGGCCATTGACTCCAGTAAAGGCTCGCGCCCGGCCCTTCTCGATGACATAGAGCGGTCCGGCGTCGTCACCTTCGCGAATAATGAGACTGCCTTTGGCGAATCCGGCGGGTTTTAATTTGTCGATCATGCTGCGCAAGACAGGGGCGGGAAGCCGGCCGAAGTTGCTGAACTGGTAAAGGAAGCTTTGCAGCGCTCGGTTGCGGCCGCTCGCCTCGACATAATGCTTCAGCTCGGGCACCCGGCGGACGAGCTCGAGAAAATCGGTGCGATCGAGCCGCAGGACATCCACGGCCGTGCTACAACGCACGGTCGCGCTCCGCGTTCCACCTTCAAACAAAACGGCTTCTCCAAAAGAGTCGCCTGGTTTTAGCACTCCCAACGGAATCTCCTCACCGTCAGGTTTGATTTTCAGCGCCCGGGCCCGCCCTCTCGTCAAAACGTAAAATGAATCGGCTGGATCATCCTGTTTTACGATGACATCGCCGAAATCGTAGTGTTCTTCCTGCAGCAGCGGCTCGATCGCGCCGAAGTGCTCGTCCGAAACGAACCGGAACATCGAAGTTCGCCTCAAAATTTCGCTGTCTTGTGTTTTCATTCTGCCGAAGTAAAGGCACCCAGCCGTCGTTGTGTGTACTTGCTGGCGAGCTCGGAGAAATGCCGATCAAGCAGCCGCTGTTCGATCCGCAATCTGACCGTCGGATCATCCGCTTGCGGCTCGATTTTTTTTATGATTCGACACAGTTCGAATCCGTCGCCGCGCGCCGCTGGTTCCAGGACGTCGCCCGGCGCCACGCTTAGGAATCTCTGCTGTATGTCGCTAGGAATATCTTCAAAAAGAAAATCGATGCGCCGGTACGGGTACCGCCCTTCGATTGCGACCTCTTCCATGGACATGCCATCTTCACGCACACAAAATAGTGCTTCCTGGGCCGCATCGTGCGATTCCAGCTCGATCACTTCAGTTTCAAATCGCGTTAGGGGTAATCGGAGCGCCGACAATTCACGTTGGCGCGCTTGTGGGACAAGCAGTGCGTCTCGACGTCGGCGAAATGCTGCCTCCATCGCCACCATTTCATCGAACCACTTCGAATCGCGCCCAAGTTGCTTCAGCCAATTCGGAAGCTGCACGGGCTTGATTTTGTTTCGATCGAAAAAAATTTGTTCTTCGACCGTAATCGCATCCGAATTGGAGTCTTTCTCTGCGCAGCGGGCGGCCAAACGAAATAGCAACGCGGTCGTCATGCGGTCCAATTCTCCGCAAAGAATCAACTCGGCCAAGAATAACTCGCGTAGCCCAGATGTCGCGGAGATGTATTCGATTTGCTCGGGAACAATGTTCTCGTTCAAAGAGTCAGCGCTATATCGACGCATAAAATACTCGGTGAAATCGTCGATGGTAAGCCCTCGGGTTGCCAGCCATGCCTCGGTTTCCTCCGCGGTGATGAGCTCATGTTCGTATCGAAAAGCTTCTGCCGCGGTCGCAATGGCCAGCTCATCGAGCTCCATGTCGAGCTCGTCCGCGCGTCTTTGCGCTTCCACGCGGCGCAGAAATTCATTCCATTTTGCATTCAGTTCGCCCCTGAAAAGGGCCGCCTCGATCACGTCGCGCGGCCTATATTCCTGACTTCCGCATGTGCACAAAATCAGGTCATCATGAGAAACTAACTCAGGACCAGGCATTGAAGTATGAGTTTGTATAGCGTTTAATGAAAAAAGTCTAGCTAGTCCTGGCCTCAATATTAGACCACTTGAAATTTTCTGTAATTATTTGCCTATGTTGGATTTGCGTCAAACGGTTGATTAAACCACGGCTTCCAATGCTCAGCTTGGATTACGTTCGTCGCCTCCTCTGGAGCGCTCCTCGCCCATTCATCTCCGTCGATTAGCATTCATTTTCGGCCTAAACTATGCGGCTCGCCACCATTATTCCCGAAAATGGAATAACCGCACTCGATGCAGTTTTCGTCGATATGAATCGTTTTGTCGGCCTGCATTCATTTCTGAGTTTCTTTGGATCGAAAGAGCCCGGTGTTCTGCGCACGTGCGTAAATGCGCGCAACACCTAGAAAATGTCGATCCAAGGGGAGACGCGATCCCTCCCCGCCTTTCAGATCAGTGGTTGACGAAAGGCCGGATCGCGCCGTTCAATTTAATCCATGCCAGCCGCTTCGCTTCGCGCGCTCCTCGCGCACTCGATTGATTACGCCGGAATGTTTCCGCCTTGCAATCTTGGGCTCGAACCCGCGCTGCAAAATTACGCAAAATACATTCGTGAGTCGGATGCGTGGATGCTCTCCAACTTTATCTTGCCAACTCAGCAATTTGCGACCATGCGAGGCGCCCTTGTGCAATTCGATCGGAACCATCCGCTGCGCATTTCAGCGCTTGGGTCAAAGATCGAAACTGCGGCCACGTTCCGGCCCGCGCTCCAAGAAGCTATGGACGCTATCGGGAAATTTTCCGCGGAATATGCCGACGTTGTTTCGATCAGTCAATTTGAGATGCTCCTGCCCGTAGATGCCGATCTTGCCGCACTGGCCGAAGCGGCCGCGATGTTCGGAGAGATGAAGTTGCACGTGTTTTGGGAAGCGTCGGGGGAAACCGCGGAGCAGGCGATCGCGCTCCTCGCGCAGCATAATTCCAAAAAAAATACACGGGTGTTCGGTTATAAATTGCGCACCGGCGGCGTGACGGCGGACGCTTTTCCATCGGTCGCGCAGATTGGCGGCGCTCTCATCGCGGCGGCCAGAAATCGTGTTCCGATCAAGTTGACGGCCGGCCTGCATCATCCGGTTCGGCAATTCCGGGACGAAGTAAAAGCTAAGATGCATGGATTCCTCAACGTGCTTGGTGCAGGCGTACTCGCAGCCGAACACGATTGGGATGAAGGACAAATCTCGCGGATGCTCGAAGACGAAAATGCCGATTCGTTTTCTTTCGACGAAACGATTTTCGCCTGGCGCGAGTGGGAGATTGCGACCGATCGCATTCACGCCCGCCGGAAACTGATTACTTCGTTCGGGAGTTGCAGCTTCGATGAACCGCGCGAAGATTTACACGCGCTTGGACTTTTGTAGCGGCCCCGGAAGCATTCGGGGTCGCATTTTTCGACGCTGCCAAAGCCGCTATAGAATTTCGATTGGCGTCTCATCGAGACGCCCTACACTTTGAAAATGCCACTCAAGTCTTTCATAGAAGTCCCGCGCGAGTCGCATTTTCCGATTCAAAACCTACCCTTTGGAGTTTTTAAACCGCGCGCAGGCACGGCGCGAGCAGGCGTCGCCATTGGCGAGTACGTTGTCGATCTTGCGGCGCTGGAACAAAATGGGCATTTCAATTTTGGGCAAGATGAACATCTATTCTCGACTGATTCGCTCAACGCATTTCTCGCGTTGGGACGCCCGGTGTGGCGCAAGACTCGCGCAACCCTGCAACGTTTGCTCGCGGCGGATACGCCAACTTTGCGCGATGACCCCGCGTTGCGAGACCGAGTTTTTCATGCGCAAAAAGATGTGGCGATGCAACTGCCGGCGCGGATCGGCGATTACACCGACTTCTATTCATCATATCATCACGCGCACAATGTGGGCACGATGTTGCGCGGGCCCGAAAACGCGCTCATGCCAAATTGGAAATGGCTCCCGGTCGCGTATCACGGGCGTGCTAGCTCGATCGTCGTCAGTGGTGCGGAGGTGCGGCGACCACGGGGGCAAATCAAATCGCCCGATGCAAGCGTGCCGATTTTTGGATCGACCAAGAGCCTCGATTACGAACTGGAAATAGCGTTTTTGATCGGGCCGCCTAACGCGTTAGGCGAAGCGGTGCCGATCGATCGTGCAATCGATCACGTGTTCGGTTTCGTGTTGATGAATGACTGGAGCGCGCGTGACATTCAAGCTTGGGAGTACCAGCCGCTCGGGCCGTTTCTCGCGAAAAATTTCGCGACGAGCATCTCACCGTGGGTGGTGACGCTGGAGGCGCTCGAGCCATTTCGAAGATCATTGGCGCCGCAGGATCCGGAGCCGCTGCCGTACCTGCGCACCAAAAATGATTTTACTTTCGACATAGAACTCGAGGCGCGATTGCAGACCGCAAAGATGGATACGCCGCACGTCATCACGCGCACGAATTTCCAAAACCTTTACTGGAGTATTTCTCATCAG
>QHRC01000200.1:0-483 GCA_003219995.1 Verrucomicrobiota bacterium | reverse complement strand
GGCACGATTAGCGGAGCCACCGAGGAATCGCGTGGCTGTATGCTCGAGTTGGCCTGGCGCGGCGCGAATCCGTTGAAGTTTCCGAATGGCGAAACCCGTAAATGGCTGGAGGACGACGACACATTGCAGATCACCGGCTGGTGCGACGGCGACGGATATCGGATTGGTTTCGGTGAGGTAGGCGGACAGATCGTTCCGGCATGAGCGACGCGGCATTGATTACCACGCAAGATCGGCAATCACCCGCGAATTTCTTTTTGCGATTTGCCCGGGCCATTTCCTGGATTGGCCATCCTTTGATATTCATTAGTTTGGCGGTCGGCGTCGTCGTTGCACTGCGACTGGCCAATCGCGTTGGTCTCACGGTTTTGCTGACGTTGTTGGTTTGTGTGGTTCTGCCAATGGCGTTGCTGCTCTTTCGCGGTGTGCGCTCGGGTCGGTGGAGCGACGCCGACGTTTCCGTGCGAAAGGAACGCACTCGCT
>QHRC01000265.1 GCA_003219995.1 Verrucomicrobiota bacterium | reverse complement strand
TCCGAGCACGAACCGCTCATTTTGGTGGAAGGGCATGGCGCGATTTTGCGGGATAGTCGGGGCCGCAAATACATCGACGGAAATTCGTCGATCTGGACAAATATCCACGGTCATAATCATCCGCACATTAATGCCGCGCTTCGGAATCAGCTGGACGACATGGCGCACACGTCGTTTCTCGGCTTCACTAATCCGACCGCAATTGAGCTGGCCCGGGCGATTGTCGATCTTTTTCCGGCGAACACGTTGAGCCGCGTTTTTTATTCCGATGACGGTTCGACCGGGATCGAGGCGGCGCTGCGAATTGCCGATCAATACTGGCGTCTGCGCAACTCGAGAAAACATCAGTTTATCGCTTTTCAAAACGGTTATCATGGCGATACAGCAGGCGCCGCCAGTTTGGGTGCCGCCACTATGTTTCAGATCGGCCCAAGCCGCTGGAACTTTCCCGCGGTCCAGGTGCCGGGTCTGAAAGCGCTAGAGCAAATTTCGCCGACCGAAATTGCAAAGATTGCGGCCGTGGTGATCGAACCGCTCGTTCAAGGCGCGGCCGGAATGAAACTGTGGCCGCCGGAAACTTTGAAAGGCGTTCGCGAATGGTGCGATAGCGCCAGCGCGCTCTTGATCGTCGATGAAGTGATGACCGGTTTTGGAAGGACCGGGAAAATGTTTGCGATCGAACACGAACTGGTCGTGCCCGACATAATGATCCTCGGGAAAGGATTGAGCGGGGGATATCTTCCGCTCGCGATCACGCTTGTCACCGAAGAAATCTTCTCACGTTTCGATGGGTCGGTTATTGATGGCAAAGCGCTGGCCTACGGACACAGTTATACTGGAAATGCTCTCGGCTGCGCCGCGGCGAAGGCAAGTCTCGAGGTTTTCGAAATCGAAAATGTCCTGGAAAATTTGCAGCCGAAGATTCGGCAAATGAGGGCTGAGCTGGAAGAGCTGCGGAGCCATCCGTTTATTGCGGAAGTGCGGCAGCGCGGTTTTATTGCCGGCATCGAATTGGCGACTCAACCAGGCTGGTCGCCATCCGAAGTCTCTAAACTCGGAGCCGATGTTTGTCGTGCTGCGCAGGGGCGCGGTTTGCTGACGCGGTCGTTGCGAAATATCATCGTGCTGATGCCGCCGCTCTGTATCACATCGGCGCAACTGACCGCGGCGATTGACGCAGTTCGAGATTCGATTGGGGATGTTTGCGGGCAGCAAAGATGAAATCGTGATCGGTTTAATGACCAAGAAAATCAGGATCGACAATCTCCTGGTCGCCCGAGGCCTTTTCGACAGCCGCGAGAGCGCGCAGCGCGCGATCATGGCGGGTGAAGTGAGAGCAGGGGGCCATGTAATCACGAAATCTTCGGACCTCATCGCGATCGATGCAGAGGTTTTAGTCGCGAAACGCTCTCGCTATGTGGGTCGAGGCGCACTGAAGTTGGAAGGCGCTCTCGATTATTTCGATATTGGCGTTCGCGATAAGGTTGTGATGGACATCGGCGCATCAACTGGGGGATTCACCGATTGCCTTTTGCAGCGCGGCGCCGTCAAAGTGTATGCGGTGGACGTCGGCCACGGTCAGCTGGCATGGAAAATCCGGAACGATCCGCGCGTCGTCGTGCGAGAGAAGGTGAATGCGCGGTTTCTCTCGCGCGAGCATATTCCGGAGCTGGTCGATCTTTGCGTGATCGATGTTTCCTTTATCTCGTTGAGTTTGATCTTGCCTCGCGCTTTCGAGTTGATAACTCCAGATGGTGTGATCCTCGCGCTGATCAAACCGCAATTCGAGCTGCAACGCAAAGACGTCGGCCGGGGTGGGATCGTGCGCGATCCGGCGTTGCACGAGAAGGCGCAACAAAAAATCGTGAAGTTCGCGGAGGCGTCCAACTATTGTATGGCCGGCCTCGTTCCGTCGATAATCACCGGCGCGGACGGTAATCAGGAGTTTTTCATATGTCTCCGAAGAAGATTGGATTGATCGCGCACACGGGAAAACCAGGCGTGGCTGATTCACGGCGTTCTCGAAGAACTGAATCGTTTTTCGATGTCGATCTTGATCGAGAAAGAGACTGCGGCGATTGCCGGGCGACGCTCCGATTTTACGATCGCGCAATTGGGCGCTGAGGCCGATCTTCTCGTCGTTTTGGGTGGCGACGGGACAATTCTCAATGTGGCCGGCGAACTGCGCGAAACGATCAAGCCGATTTTTGGGATCAATGTGGGGTCGCTTGGGTTTCTGACGTGCTCGAATTCATCGGGATACAAGGAAGCGATCGAATGCATTGCAAAAGGACGCATTGCGTTCAGCGAACGCACGCTTCTCGACGTCACTGTG
>QHRC01000199.1:18178-22298 GCA_003219995.1 Verrucomicrobiota bacterium | reverse complement strand
TGAAAAAACGGCAACTACTGCACGAGGATAAACTGAATTATGAGCTCAACATCGGTGCGCGGAAATTCAAATGCACGACCATCCCGATCATTCGCAAGGAGTTCGGCGTGGTCGGCGCGATCTGCATCAATGTCGATGTTAACTATTTGACCGACGAAGTGATGAAGAACCAGGAACGCGTCGAAGCGTGGTTCAAAAACTTCTGTCGCATCGAAATGCAGGTTGACGAAAATATTTTGAGCAAAGATGAATTTGCCAAAGCGCAGAAGGGCAAACGTCACTTCAAGGACGAGGCGTTTTAAAAGGTTGGGACGGCGGTCGTATGACTTCCGAAGCTGAGTCGGATCTGAAACTGGAGATCGGCCATGTTCTGATGATGGATCTGGTGGCGTACTCGACGTTACTCATCAACGAGCAGAGTAGAATTATAAGCGAGCTCAAGCAGATCGTCCGAAGCACGGCTCGATTTCAGCAGGTTGATGCCGAGGGCAAACTCGTTTGCGTTCCCACCGGGGACGGAATGTTGCTCGTGTTTTTTAATCCGGAAGCGCCAATTGAATGCGCAATGGAGATCAGCGCGGCGATAAGAAATCATCCGGGGATTCGATTGCGGATGGGGATCCAATCACGGCTCACAGAGCCGTGGCTACAACAAGAGATCCCTAGCCCATTCGGAATGACACAGGCGAAACGCTTATGTCATCTCGGCGACGCCTGCATCGTCGCCTGGTATTCCGGTTTTTTGTGATACTCCACCAGCCGGAATCCCCATCCAATCAACGTCGAGAAATCTTTGGTCGTGGCTTTTTTCTCGTTCAGGAACTTCTCGATCTTCGCTTTCAACTCGGGTTGCTGATCGGTCGTATCCAGGATCTCATAAATTTCCATCGACAACAACCAGTCCTCGGGATGTTCCACTTGTTGCGTCTCCCAAATTTCCCCGAGTCGCTCGTAGCCAGTCTTGCTTTCGCGAATCTTTCGCACCTGGGCGTAGAGATTCTCCAGTTTTTTGCGTTTGGCGTCAGACGGCACTTTGATCGTGCGCTCTTTCGGAATGAGCGCGACCTGATTGTAAGCGTCCTTGTCAGCCGCGCCGTTGAAGACGGAACCGATGCGCTCGCCAACCGCCATATCGTATATGCCCCAATCCGGATCGAACAAAACGCGATCGCCATACTTCGCCGTGCAATTGGAAAAGCTAATGAGCAATACTTTGCCGTTGCGACGAAGCACCTTGTCGATCTTGCCTTCGACCGTGATCCCGCTCTCGAACTCGAGGTTCGTCTTTTTCCCTTCGACAATGTCAGTTTGCTTCCACCTCCCGATCGGAGAGCCGAATCCTTCCTTGTGATAATCGACGCCGTGGCCTTCGAGCTCTTCGTTGCCGACCGCGAGCGCCGTCTTACCGGTTGCGCGCAGATAAATGGGTGAGTTCTTTTCGTCAGTCATGATTTCGGTGAATACGCCGCTGACCTGGAGTCCCGATGAATATTCGCATGTCGCGACATTCCTGCATTCGATCGCTTCGTTGATTCCTTCGAGTCCGCCGACCGAGCAGGCCATCTTGCTCGCAAATTCTTCCAGCACATCCCTGAGATGTTTAAAATCGCGGCAGACGAAGAGCTGCGGCTGTTTCGTCGTGATGTCGAACGGCACATTCGCTGCGTCAATGGAGTAGGGGATCTTCTTCACTTCCGGCTCGAGGCAACTCACGCTCTCGCCGATCGATGAAAGCAATCCGGCGCCGTAGATCTTCGGGTTCTCCATCGTCCCGATAAGTCCGTACTCAACCGTCCACCAATGCAGCCGCGAGAGCAGGGCCATCTCGGAAGGGTTGCCAAGGGTTTTTTGTCGATGTTCGACCAGCTTTTGTGCTTCTTCGACTTCTTTTGGGCCGCTGTTCGGTTGTTCCTTCAAGATCGACAAGTGGCGAATCGCTTGATAAAGCTCGAAATCTTTTTTCGACGACATCGCTTTCGCGCCGACTTCGCCGAAGCGCTGCAAATAATTTGAGTATTCGCGATCGACAATGATCGGCGCGTGCCCGGCCGCTTCATGCACAATGTCGGGCGCCGGAGTGTATTCAATGTGATGGATCTGGCGCATGTCGCACGCGATCACGAGAACTTTGTAAGCCTGAAATTCCATGAATGCGGCCGGCGGAATGAATCCGTCCACCGCGACCGCGCCCCATTCGATCTTGGCCAGGATATCGTTCATTTCCTGAATGCGCGGGATGCGTTCAAACGAAATGCCGGTATCGAGCAGTCCCTGGAAATACACCTTGTGCGCGTACTCGCGCAGGAAAAAAATGTTCTGCCGCATGATGAATCGCCAGACGGCATGATCGACCGGCGTGTAGTCGTCGTAACGTTGATCGACCGCGAACTGCAAAAGATGTTTGGGTGTTGCGGCGACCGCCGCATTATCCAGACTGATACCACTGGTTGCTTTCATCGACATCCTCCGTTGCTCCGTAAAATATGGCTCGTTTGCGAACCGGGCAAGAGTGATTCCGTTTTCTGTAGCGGCGGTCTATGACCGCCGAATTCTAATTGGTTCGGCGCCACTACAGCTAAAAAATAATGACGGTGTTGCCCACGCTCACCAAATCTTTAACGCGCGCGGCATCCCAGTTGGCCAGGCGAATGCAGCCGTGGCTGGCGGCGCGGCCGATCGTTTCCGGATTGTTTGTGCCGTGTATGCCGATACCGCTTTTGTTCAAGCCCATCCAGAGAACGCCCACGAGATTGTTCGGCCCGGGCGGAAGATTGTAAAAATTCTCGGTGCGCACACCATAGTTGAGCATTCCTTCATCGTAGCGAAACCACGGCCAGGTGGCTGCGCCAACGATTTTCCATGTGCCAACCGGCGCCGGCAAAGATGTCGATCCCGGTGTGATCGGGAAAACGCAGACGAGCTGATTGTTATCGAAAACTTCGAGCAGGTGTTCTTTGGTATCGATGTAGATTTTGCGTGCGGCGAACGCCGGATTCTCAGGAATTTTCCCTTCGATGATCTTTTCGATTTCGAACGGTAACACGTTCGGCACTTTGAGAACTTCCCCGAGCTGCAAGTGTTCCCAATCCTTCCCTGGATTCAGTTTCTGGATGTAGGCCTCAGCCGAATGATAACGCTCCGCGACAAATTCGAGGAGAGAGGCGTACAATAACGCTTTCAATTTCGCCTGCTCGGAATGGCTGGTCGGGGCGGGCCCAATGAATTTCAAGTCGTCTGGCTTGATCGTGTAAGTCGTAAAAGTGACCGGCACTTGATCGAGCAACCATTGATCGACAAAGCCGGTTTCGCGCATGAGATGCGAATGCTTGTAGGAAACCAGCGCCTTGCGAAAAAATTCACCCATCTTGCCGTCGATCTTTCCCGGGCCGAAATCGCTGTTATCGAGAAAAATCTGGAGCCGGGTCGCCGTTTCCTCATCATAATTTGGCAAGGCAACGGTAACTTCCGGCGTTGTTGGCGCGGGCGCGCGACGCAGTGGAGTCGGGGTCGGTTGCGGCCGAAGACGCCACCACTGCCCCGCAGCCGCGTCGGTCGCGGAAATTATTGCCGTTAAAGCGATGGCGATTACTAGCAGGAACTTCATTGGCCGAAAGTAATGCGCTGGAGAATGCAATTGCGCAACTTTTGACTTGCTGAGCGACGCTATCGATTCGCTCCGGCCGGGAACATGACTTTTTCCGGCGCGGCGTTGAGTGCGGCGAGGAGTTTCGGAATCAAACGGCTCTTTACCGGGCCCGCCTCCCGTGGCGCCACGAGATAACGCACGATGGCGTCGATCCAGGTCACCTCGTCGACACGAAAAATAACCCGCGGATGTTCACGCACTTCGAGTTCATCCACCGGAGTACGCGCCAGCAAATCGCGGTAAACCGAAACGCGTTCCATCATTTCCTTTCCGATTTCTTCCGCGACGATCCGCTGCATCGTCTCCGCGACAAACTTCAAGTCGCTCTGATACGCGATTTGGAATTTAATTTCGTTCCAGATGTAGGGAAAGAGCGGCCAGGAATAATTCCAAACAATCTCATCGAGTACGTTTTCATTAGGAAACCGGATAACGCGGCCGCTGGGATGATCGCCGGAAATATATTGCCCGCCA
>QHRC01000199.1:511-18129 GCA_003219995.1 Verrucomicrobiota bacterium | reverse complement strand
CCGGTCGCGTCCCCGATCTTAATGCGGTCGCCGACGCTGTATGGCCGGCGCACGAGAATAAAAATCCAGCCAATGAAACTTTTGGCCGGCGTTTGGACGGCCAGACCAATGACGATCGATCCAACACCCAGCGCGGTGAGTACAGCGTACCAATTCACAAAGATCACCGAGATGGCGATGAGGGCGATCAAAATTCCGGCTACCAGATAGAGGATCCGTGTAAGCGTAAAACGTGTGGCCGCATCATCTAATCGGCCGATCGCGTAGACCTTCACCGATTTGACTGTCGCCAAAACAACGACGATCAACGCGATACCGCGGAGAAGGCGATGGCTGATATCCACTTCAGACTGAATGAGAGGGATGAACTTTGACCCGATGAGGTAGTAAAAAACGGCGCAACCGATGAGTAAGAGACCGTGGGTGACGAACCAGAATTTGTCCGTGGCCCGAACTTTGACTTTTGCCTCTGGCTTTTTTTCGCCTGAGGTCCGAGCGAGTTCCTTTTGAACTTCCGGTTTCCGTTCGAGTTCTTCCTTCGTTTCAGGCATCAATTATTGAATCGCGAGAGCGTCACCTGGCGCGCGCGTCGCAACTGATTGTCGATCTTGCGATGCCGCTCAGGCGGTCTTTGCCCAGGCGCGCAAGACTTCCGCCACGCTCCAGGCTTGCGCAATGCAGCCGCCGGCCATGTGCGGCTCGCGCGCGTCGAAAACTTCGCTGATCGTGCCGATGCCATCGTCGCTCAGATGGACCGGAAAAACCTCAAGAAATTTACGTGCGGCGGCTCGATCATGAGGATAAACTTTCAGCCATGCATCGATAAATGGACCGATCAACCAGGCCCAGACTGTGCCCTGGTGATAGGCGCCGTCGCGCGAGCGCAGGTCGCCTGCGTAAAGCGGTTTGTAATCAGGACTGTCAGGCGAAAGCGTGCGCAGACCGACCGGCGTGACCAGTTTCTTCTCGACGACGTCGAGGACCGAGCCCCAACGTTCCTCATCGAGCACGGGATAATCGAGCGAGATGGCGAACAATTGATTAGGCCGGCACGACGAATCGTTGTTCGAGCCGCCATCAACATCGACAACGTCGTAAAGATGACCGCCTTCCGCGAACCAAAATCGATTATTGAATGAAACGCGCGCACGTTCGGCGTGTTGAGCGTAGTGTTGCGCAGAAGTTTCGTCGCCGCTTTCGCGCAACCAACTGGTAAGCAGGCAAAGCGCGTTGTACCAAAGGGCGTTGATCTCGACCGCTTTGCCGTGGCGCGGTGTGACGACCCAGTCGCCCATCTTGGCGTCCATCCAGGTGAGCTGATAGCCCTCCTCGCCTTGCACGAGCAGGCCGTCGTTTGAGTCGACATGAATATTGAACCTGGTGCCGCGCAAATGATGTTCGGCGATGTCGATCAACATCGGCAGAAGAAGTTTCAACGTCGTGCGGTCCGCCGTCCTCTCGAGATAACGGCCCAGTGCATGAAAGAACCAAAGCGTTGCGTCGGCGGTGTTGTATTTCCCTTCCTTCGCTCCCTCGGGAAACATGTTTGGCATTAAACCGTCGCGCACATAGCGCGCGAATGTGCGCAGGATGTAACCCGCTTCGAGCCAGCGCCCGGTAATCAACGTCAGGCCTTCGAGACTGATCATTGTGTCGCGCCCCCAATCGGTGAACCAGTGATAGCCGGCGATGACGGTGCGCACTTCGTCTCCGGCGGCATGCGCGCGCGCGGCTTCTTCGAACCGTCCCGCCGGCGTGATGACAAACTGGTCGGCCGCAAAAACCAGCTCCGCCGGAAAACTTTGACGCGCTTTCGGAATGGCGACGTGAAGCAGACGCGCGCGCCGCTCGCGTTCGGCCGCTAGAACGTCTTCGGGGCCAAGAACATTGATAATGTCCCACGGCTCGGTTGAGCCGACCAGCGTCGCTGTGCTTCGCTCGGTGAGCGCCACTCGAAAGAATCCCGGGCTCCAGAGTTCGCCTTCGTAGGCATAGCCTCGCTGCTGCTCGAGGCGATAAACCACTTGAGGAATCTTCGATGGCGCAATCGTGAAAGCGGATTCACGACCATGCAGTTGCATGCGGAGCGGCGGTAACTTTCGGCGGGCCGCAGCGATTTCGTAGCGACCATCTACGGCGGTGAGTTTGTACGGTGCCGCCAGGTCCGCGTCGACCGGCGCTTCATGATGTCGAAAATGAAAAGCAGGACGCAATTCGAGTCCGGGAGGCACTCCTTTTGAGATAACCTGATAACTGACGTGAACAGTGTTCTGCAAATGAGGAAGCAAAACGCGCTTCTCGACCACGACCTCGCGAACATGATAGGTCCAGACGGGAAGCCCATCTTCGAGCCGGAACTCGGTCAAGTAGTCGGCGCTTTTCAAATCAAGCTGTCCGCCGGCGCGTTCCTCCGCGCCGAGAGAAATCACCTCATCGTTGCTGAAGCGCAGAAATTCCGACACGTGACTCCACATCACCATGCGCCCGAGGGGTCCCGGCAGCGCTGCGATGAGCAATCCATGATAGCGACGCGTGACTGCGCCGGAGACAGTGCCAGAGGCATATCCGCCGAGGCCGTTGGTCACGAGCCATTCGCGGTTGAGCAAAAGCTCGCGCGACATGTGCGCGCCATCCCAAGGCATCGAGCGGACCACCGGCTGGCTTGTTTCAAATTGCTCGTTCATCCATTGTCGATGCAAACAGCAAACTCGATCAGCCCAATTTTCTTCTTTTCGGTTGTCGGCGCGGCGCTTTCTCTGGAATGAGTCGCAGCGCAATAGTTGCTTCCGCCGGCAAAGTCCAACTGTCCTGCGTCGCGACGGTCACGACTCCAGGTCCGCCGTAGGAAACCGATTCGCTCGACCAAAGAGTTTCCCATTCCAAGCCCAGCGGTGGCGCGAGCAACGGTTCTGGGACAGGGGTAAGCACTCGGCCTTCGCCAAAGTTCACGACTAGTAATCGATCGTCGCCGTTTCCTTCACTTAAATATCGGAGAACAAAACTGGACGGCCCAAGCACGGCCCCGTCCACTCCGCCTAATCTCTGTTCCTGGAAGCGCGAATCTTCCCGGCGCAACCGCAAAAGATCGACATGTAGATCGTAAAGCTCTTTGTTTTTTTGTCGTTCGGAAAAATCAAGTTTGCAGCGCACAAAAACTCTTGGGTCAGACGGCACCGGCAGTTCTTTTTGCGTTTCTTCAGCGGCCAATGACGGGAATTGAGCGAGAAATTCGAAGCGCCCTTTGCGGATGGCCTCGCGCATGGCGCCATCGCCTACGTCCGTGAAGAATATGAACGGAGTTGACGCGCCAAATTCCTGACCTTGAAAAAGCGTCGGCGTCCATGGCCCGAGCAAAAGCAGCGCGGTCATGGCGCGATATCGTCCGGGCGATGTTTGGAAACGCAATCGCTCGCCGGCCGCAGTATTTGAGACTTGGTCGTGATTCTCGATGAACGCAATAAACGCCTCCGGCGATGCCTTAAATGTTGGCGTGCCGCGCGGCGCTTCCTGCCAGGCGTAGGGTTGTCCTTGAAAAAGATAACCGTACTTACCCGCGGAAATAAATTCCTGGGGCGAGCCGAGATAGTCCGTGTAGTAAGCCTCTTTCCGCCCCGTGAGCGCGACGACAGCGCTGTGATGAAAATCGTCGTTCCAAACTGCGTCAAGATCATCGCCGCCTTCGCGCCGCGGCTTTATCAATTTGGTTTCCTGTCGCTCGTTCTCCGCGATCAAAATAATCGAGCGCTTTCCAGCGGTTTTGCGCGCGGCGCGGCCGATGGCGCCGACGATATATTCCTCGGATTTATCAAAGATGCTCTGCGTCGCATCGAAGCGAAATCCATCGAAGTGGAATTCGTCGATCCAGTAACGGCCATTCGTGATGTAAAATTCGCGCACCGGTCCTGAGTTCGGTCCGTCGAAGTTGATCGAGTCACCCCAGTCGTTCTCCTTCTCGCGCGTCAAATAATCGTCGGAATAAACCCCGAGATAATTTCCGTCGGGGCCGAAATGGTTGTAAACCACATCGAGAATCACGCCCAGGCCTAACGAGTGCGCATGATTGACAAAGGCGCGCAAATCGTCCGGCGTGCCATAAAGGTGCGTTGGCGCAAAAAGATCGACCCCGTCGTATCCCCACCCGAAATTTCCCGGGAAATCGGCGATCGGCATCATTTCGATAACCGTGATGCCGGTCTTGGCCAGCTCTGGCAATTGCCCCGCAGCCGCTTTCCAAGTGCCTTCCGGAGTGAATGTGCCGATGTGGATTTCATAAATGATCTGGCCTTTCATTTTCACACCCGGCCATTTTGAATCCGTCCACGGAAACGTCGTTGGATCAACAATGCAGGAAGAGCCGTGCGGCCCATGCGGTTGAAAGCGTGAGGCCGGATCAGGATGAAAATGTTCGGCCTTGTTTATTCGAAAGCGGTAAAACGATCCCGCGCGGACCTTGGCAACGGCGGAAAAATAACCTCCGTCTTCAGCTTCCAGCGGATGAAATGTTCGTTTCGCATTTTTCTCCGCGCTCTCTTCCAGAACAAGATCGACATGTTGCGCTTTTGGCGCCCAGACCCGAAAATGCGTCTCCTCCGGCCCGATTAGCTCTGCTCCGATTGGGTAACGACGTTGCTTTGCGAATTCACTCCCGCGACTTTTTCGCCCATGAGCGCTGCGCTGGTTGTGCATGGAAGTGATTTCGCTTTTCATCAGGAGGTCGACAACTAAAAATGGCAGGGCGCGCGCCGCATACCAGTGCAACCTTGCATGAAAAAGCTGGATGCGCAGTGACCGCTTTGGATAACACCGGGGCAAACCACAAGGTTAAGCTCATCGAGCATCGACTCGCAGTTGCGAAATTGTCGATCTTGCGCGCGCCGACAACCGCGTCGGAGTTGCCCGGCCCTGGCGACGGGGCGATCGCCATTTTAGAACGAGATAGCTACACTTCGGTTAGCGACCAAAATTTACGGAAGGCGCTTGGCCAGGTCCGATCGATGACACCTTGTCGGCCTCGATTGCCCATACGCTCGCGTAGCGCTGCATCGACCACCAACTCTCGGATGGCGCGCGTGAAATCTTCCACGTCATGTGATTTGGTGATGAGGCCATTTTCATTATTCTCCACCAATTCTTTCGGCCCGCCGGCATCCGAAACAATTACTGGGACACCCGAAGCCTGCGCTTCGATGATGACGTTGCCGAATGTGTCAGTCGTGCTTGGGAAAACAAAAACATCCGCCGACGCATAAGCGGTAGCCAGTTCTTTGCCGGTCAAATATCCCGTGAAACATGCTTCCGGCAACGATTCTGCAAATATCTCCGAATACGGACCGTGGCCGACCACGAAAAGCTGGACCGACAATCCCTCGTCGCGCAAGCGGCGGTAAGCGTCTGCCAAAACATCGAGATCTTTTTCACGTGAAACTCGGCCAACGTAAAGAAGACGAACCTCTCCATTGTCCGCGCCGAATTTTTCGAAGAATGCCGGATCGCGCCGCTTCGGATGAAACAGCTCAGTGTCGAGGCCGCGCGGAAAAATTTTCAACTTTGCCGGATCGAGCCCCCGCTTGATCCAGCTTTGCCGATATTCTTCCGAGTTCACGAAGACGGTATCGAGCTGGCCATAGAACCAGTGCATGTAGCGCCAGGCCACGCTCTCGAGGAAGCTGTCCTCGGTGAGGATGCGGATGTATTGCGGAAAATCGGTGTGATAAATGCCGCTGGTTTGCAGGTTGAGCATCTTGGCCGCGAGCAGCGCAGTGAGGCCAATCGGTCCTGGCGTACTGATGATGATTTCGGTGAATCTTTCTCGTTGGATGTAATCGAGCATTTGCAGAATCGGCGGGAAACTGAGCTTTTGGAGTTCATACTCAGGCAATTCAAATTCACCGATCGGTCGAAAATTTTTGATCGGAATGTCGTCGATTTGCAGCTCGCGTCGGGAGGTGACGACGATCAACTCTTTTCCGGCCGCGGCTCCGGCCGCAGTCATTTTCCGGATGGTGGTCGCGACACCGTTGACATCTTCGAGGGTGTCCGTGAACCAGGCACGCTTTCGGTTCTGCAGGACTGCTGGGAGTTGCCCGGTTAACTCTTCGAAAATGCATCGCAACCATTTGCGCGACGGCGCCTGGCTGTGAAACCCGTAAATGTAGGGAGTGAGGATGACGAGGATAGGGGCGATGGCACTGAGCGCCTGCATGCTCTCCAACATGTTGCCGCCGGTGATTTGATGGACGAATTTTTGGAAGAAACGAAACGCCAGTTGCTCCGCGACCATGTTAGCCATGAGAAATGCCCGGCGCTCCGGCTCGACAACCGTGTTTAGATCCTCTGCGAGCTTTGCCTTCACATCGGCCCGCGCGAAATAACCGGAAAGTTCTTTCCAGAGCGACATGTTCGCCGGCTTCACCAGTTCAAAAATTTTGCCCGATAAAACGCCTTGCGCGATGAAGGTCACTTTTT
Source organism: Verrucomicrobiota bacterium (assembly GCA_003219995.1). Classification (GTDB taxonomy): domain Bacteria; phylum Verrucomicrobiota; class Verrucomicrobiia; order Chthoniobacterales; family UBA10450; genus UBA10450. The sequence goes on along the minus strand of QHRC01000199.1, from coordinate 11,664 downwards.
CCGCGAGCGTGAATTCGGTTGGGTCGCGTCCCTCCATAAAACGCGAGAACATTTGTTCGAGCAGCGTAGCGTTTGAGCCCAGCTTCTCGTGGAAACGATCTTGGATAAAACAGGAGACGGTGTTGTAAAAGCCATGCGAAAGGGCGAGGGGGGTCCCACCTTGACCCTCGGCGTTGCATCGGCCCTCGCGTACGTGTTCGAGAAATTTCTCAACCGAATTGGCTGGCGGCGTCTCGGTGTAGGCTGAGGCGACGAACATGCCGCCGTGGTCGTCGGAACCGCCGACCAAAATCTTTTTCCAAGGCTCGGGGTGAGTGGGTGCCAGATTATGCTGCTCGGCCAACTTGTCGATCTTGTCTGGGGTAAGAGAGCCGAAAAGAGTTTTGGCCAGCTCGCTTAGAAGAGCGTCGCGTAAACCATTGATCCCTTCGAAGTGTTTGAAGAGAAGGATCAGTCGTTCAAGATGCGACGCTTCCAGCTTTCCATTGATACTGTAGAGAGGATGCGCCACCGCGTGTGCAATTTGTCCGGCTTGAAGATAGCGTTGCAGCGCAAAAATATTGTCGCGCACGACTGCTATGTCGGCATGCTGCGCTTCGGAAATGCCCCAAACCAGGATGTGAATCTTGCACGGATCTTGCGGAAAATTAGTTGTAACTTGCTCGCTAATAAAAGATTGGGGTAGATGATCTACCATGTGCAGACAACCTTCGATCGTATCATGGTCGGTCATCGTCACGTAATCCATTCCCCGCTCGAGCAATTGTCGATGTAGTTCTTTGGGATCGGAATAACTGTCGGGAAAATCGAAACGGCGGAACAACCATTCTTCCGATCGCGCGCTATAACGTGAGTGAATGTGAAGATCGCACTTGCTCATTTTTTATGGCGTCCGGTCGGCTATCGACCTCTGGTCGGCGATCCAATCTCTATATGTGGTCGGTGTTCTCATTCCATTCACCGCGTCAATAAGATCAACAATCTGGTGCCAGATAGAAGGATAAGAATAAGGGCCGCGTGCTTTACAAATTGCAGAAGCGCGGCATTCCAAGCCAGACTCAGATCGCGCCGCCAATTGCTTCGAACGCTGTAAACGAGCGATCTTGCCGGGAAATCTTTACCCGAGCGCAGGTCGCGCACTGTGCGCAACCGCGTCGTATACTCCAAGTCGGCATCGCGGGCGGCGCGCTCTCCGTGCCTACTGAGTAGCCAGGCGGGAGCGACGAAACCGCGCGGGGTCAGGCCGCCCGCCAGAAATTCGTCGCGCGCGGCCGTGATTCGGCGAAAGGCTTCCTCATAACCGAGATCGTAGAACTCGCCTTCGTCATCGGTATAGAATCTCGTCAGGAATTTCTCCGCCCAGGTTTCGTCGCGACCGCGTGGCCGTTCGTGAAAATAACCGTGAATGACAATTTCATGGCCGGCCGATTCAAGATCTCGTAGCCAAGAAACGAATTGTCGATCTTTCATGGCCGGACCCTGGTGATGATAATCAGGGACGACGAGAAGGGAGCAAACGCGAACTCCACGATGACCTAATTCTGAGATAATTTTCTCCGCGATAGCCTGGCTGGAAGGAGCAACATCGTGCACCGAAATCACGGTAAGATTTTGTGCGGCGCCCGCGGCTGCGACCACCGGCAGGAATTGGGTTGCGACCGCCGAAGTCATCTCGATCAATTTTCAATCGCGTATGCACTATCAACAAGCGCAAAGATTGTAGGCGCGCTTTCGTTCTGCGAAACGGCATTGCCAGGAGGCGTCACGACTACAGAGCTTTCATCCGGACAATCACGAGAAACTCCTGAGCCGTGAGGGGCATCACGGACAAACGCGATTGCCTCACCAGTTGAATCTTTTTCAGTCGCGGCTGTTCTTTGATTTGACGAAGGGTAACCGGTCGGCGCAGAGGACGAATCGGCGCAAGGTCCACGGTGCTCCAATCTTCTCCTTGTGGCGCCGTTGGATCGGGATACGCCGTTCGCGTAACTTTCGCCACGCCGACGACAGCTTTTTCATCGCCACTGTGATAGAAAAGAACTTCGTCACCTTTGCCCATGCCGCGCAAATTATTGCGAGCCGCGTAATTTCGAACGCCTGTCCAACTCGTCTTGCCCTCGGCGGCAAAGTCCGACCACGAGTAGGAGGACGGTTCCTGTTTCACCAGCCAAAAGCGTTTCATGGACATCTGTAGCCACGGCGCTTTGTCGCCGTGTCTGTAGGAACTAACGCCTCGACTGAGCGGGGCGGCTACAACTTTTTAGCGCGCTTCAGATCTGTCGCGCATTCGACAACTGCACCGGTTTGTTTCACAATCGATCTGATGCCACGCCTACCATTCATTACCTTTGAAGGATCGGAAGGATGCGGCAAATCCACCCAAGTGGGTAAGCTTGCGGCGCGTCTCGAACGAAGCGGTGTGCCATTTTTAGTCACGCGCGAGCCGGGAGGCACTGCCATCGGCGAAACCATTCGCGAACTTCTTCAGTTTGCTCCGCACGGGGTTGGCATGACAGCCGAAACCGAGTTGCTGCTTTTTGAAGCCAGCCGAAGTCAGCTCGTGCGCGAGATTATCAAACCGTCGCTGGAACGCGGCCTCTGTGTAATTTCAGATCGTTTTTTCGATTCCACCACCGTTTACCAGGGTGCGGCTCGACAGTTGGATGAACAGATAGTTGGGCAACTGAACGTTTTCGCAGTGGGCGATTGCGTTCCCGACATTACCTTCGTTCTCGACATCGATCTCGCAACGGCGCAATCGCGAATGCAACGGGGCGCGCGCAAACCCGACCGCATGGAACAGGAGCCCACCGAATTTTACGAACAAGTTCGCGAGGCGTACCGCCAGTTGGCCAAACGTGAATCGAATCGAATTGTTTTGATCGACGGCACCCAAAATCCGGACACGATCGACAACGAAATTTGGAAAACGATTTCATCGCGATTTCCTGCGCTGAGCAACAAATCCGCAATCTGAAATGGCGTTTTCGCACACAGCAGCGCTGGAATATTTACGACGGGCCTACGAGCAGAACCGGCTCGCGCACGCCTATTTGATTTCTGGGTTGCCCGGCAGCGGCAAACGCTTGCTCGCCGCGGAGCTGGCCAGTCTTGTAAATGGCACGAAGCCGGGCGACGTTTTCTCGGCGAGGGCGCGGGAAATTTCTGTGGCCGAGCCTGAATCGAAATCCCGGCGCATTGTGATCGAGCAAGTGCGCGCGCTTGAGCATGCCTTGCAAATGCGCGCGCCAGCGCGTCGCCGCAAAGTAGCGATTATTGCCGAAGCAGATCGGCTTCAACCGCAAGCGGCGAACGCATTTCTGAAAACGCTGGAAGAACCGCCGAAGGATTCGTTGCTGCTTCTGCTTAGCGCACTACCCGAGGCCTTGCCCGATACAATTATTTCGCGTTGCATTGCGATTCCGCTCGCGACCAGCGACAAGCAACAGGTTACTGCCGAAGAAGCAGAGTTGGTAAACTTCCTCGGAGACGCGGCGGACGAGCGAACATGGAGCATTCAATATGCTTACCGGATCGCCCAGGGTTTTCAGCGTCTGCTCAGCGCGATCCGCGAACAAATCAAAATGGAAAATGCGGAACTGCTGGAGCGCGAAGAAGCACGCTACCGAAATTCAACCGATGGCGCGTGGCTCGAAGACCGGGAAGAATATTACAAGGCCCTGGCCGAAAGTCTTTATATCCAGCGCCGCGCCGCGCTCATCGAAACGCTGCTTAAATGGTGGTCGGACGTTCTGCGCGCGAGCAACGATTTGAATATGCGGGATTTGCCAGCCGCGAAAATGCAGACTGCCGCCGTAGCGAAGCGCTTCACCACGCCCGAAATTCTGCGCCGAATCCGCCGACTTGAGGAATTGCGGGATCATCTCGGCCGCAACATCCAAGAAGCGCTCGCGATCGAAGTGGCATTTTTGAAGATCTTTGCTTCCTGAATTCTGAATTTTACGTCGATTGCAGTTTCTCCTTCGTTGACACTCTTGCGCGACAGCGCAGGATTGCAGCTTCAGGATGAGATTTGAAGACCAAGTTGCGGTTGTCACCGGCGCGGGGCGAGGGATCGGACACGCAATTGCAGCGCGCTTGGCGAGCAATGGGGCGCGCGTCGCGTGCGTGAGTCGCAGCGAAGAAAATGCCGAGCGCACGGCGGAAGCATTAAACGTTGCTCGCGCAGATTCGGCGAAAGCCTACGCCGTCGACGTAGCGGATCATGCCGCGGTGCAGGAAATCGGCTCAAAAATCCTCGAGGATTTCGGCAAGATCGACATCCTGGTGAACAACGCCGGTGTCACACGCGACGGACTCAGCATGCGGATGTCGATCGACGATTGGGACACCGTGATCAACACCAACTTGCGCGGCGCATTCAATTTTGTTCAAGCGGTGCAGCGCGCGATGATCAAGCAGCACAGCGGCCGCATCATCAACATCAGCTCCGTGATCGGCTTGATTGGCAACGCGGGCCAGACCAATTACGCCGCGAGCAAGGCCGGCTTGATTGGTCTGACTAAATCGCTCGCGCGCGAGCTGGCCAGCCGCAATATCACAGTTAACGCGGTCGCTCCCGGATTCATCGTGACTGACATGACGAATGCGCTTTCAGAGGAAGTGCAGAAAATTATCATTAGCAGGATTCCGCTCGGGCGTGTCGGCGAGCCGGAGGACGTAGCAAACGCCGTGGCTTTTCTGGCATCCGCGCAAGCCAGTTATATCACCGGCCACGTATTATGCGTCGATGGCGGCATGGTGATGTAACTCTTCTGTAGCGGCGGTCTCGGACCGCCGATGGAATTAGTGCGACGCTGACAGAGGGTCGCTACAAACAACCAGCGAAACGACTCGCCTTGCGCATCAAGTATTTTCGTTTCATCGTCCGGCATGACGAAAGAGAAAGCGACCTTCGGCGCGGGTTGTTTTTGGGGTGTGGAAGAAATTTTCCGAAGCCTCAAAGGCGTCACTTCGACCGCGGTTGGCTACGCTGGCGGAACGAAAGAGAATCCCACTTATGAAGATGTTTGCACCGATGAAACTGGCCACGCCGAAGTCGTCGAAGTGGAGTTCGATCCGTCAAAGATTAGCTACGATGAACTTCTTGATGTTTTTTGGTCAAATCACAATCCAACCGCGTTGAATCGTCAGGGTCCTGATGTCGGCACGCAATATCGCTCCGTGATCTTCTATCATTCGCCCGGGCAAAAGGCGGCGGCCCAAGCGTCGAAAGAAAAGAGCGACAAGAGCGGACGTTTTCGCCGGCCGATCGTGACGCAAATTGAGCCGGCGCCGAAATTTTGGCGTGCGGAGGAATATCACCAGCGTTATCTGGAGAAACGCGGCCAATCGCATTGCGCGATTTGAGCGCATGGGCCGCGAGATTATCCGTACGAAAGATTTTGCGACTGACGCCGTGAACTTCATTGTCGATCTTGCCCGCAAGTCGCTGGCGGAACGCAACGAGTTTCGCATCGCGCTTTCCGGTGGGAACACGCCGCGCCCGGTTTACACGGAACTGGCGCGCACCGGCCGCGATCTGCTCTGGCAAAGGATTCTCATCACTTTTGGTGACGAACGCTGCGTCTCGCCGGATGACGAGCAAAGCAATTATCGCATGGCTCGCGAGACCCTCTTCATTCCCGCACACTTGCCCGACAAATCGATCATGCGAATGCGCGGCGAGATCGAGCCACAAATTGCGGCGGAAGATTACCAGGACTATATTGATCTTCTCGCGACTCAGCGCGGCGAACCGATTTACCGGCACGATCTCATCCTGCTCGGTCTCGGCAACGACGGTCACACCGCTTCGTTGTTTCCGGGAACGGCCGGGTTGGAGGAAACGACCCGTCGTGTGATCGCGAACTTTGTCCCGCAATTCAATTCCTGGCGATTGACCTTTACGTTTCCACTCATCAATCATGCGAGGCAGATTTGTTTTTTAGTGAACGCGACGAAACGAGAAAAGCTGATTGACGGCGTGCTCAAAGGCGATCCGAAATATCCTGCGTCGCGGGTGAATCCGAGCGCGGGCGAGGTAACCTGGATTCTGGCCGAAAACTGATCAGGCCAGACGCATTCATGAGACACGGTGCTGTAGGAGCTGGGACATTTCCAGACAGGCCATGAGCACCCTTCGCACGCTTATCGTTACCGGATCAGCGGGATTGATTGGTTCGGAAACAGTCAAACGATTTAGCCAGGATGGCGCGCATATCGTGGGTATGGACAATGACCTGCGCGCACAATTTTTCGGCGCGGAAGCTTCGACGAAGAAAATGCGCGACAATTTGATCGCAAATGTTCGCGGTTACGAGCACCACAACATCGACATTCGCGATGCGCCGGCAGTCACGGAGGTATTCAAGCAACATCGCGAAAAGATCGATGCGATTGTGCATACCGCTTCGCAACCGTCGCACGATTGGGCGGCGCGCGATCCGCAGACCGATTTTAGTGTCAATGCCAACGGCACGCTTAATTTGCTGGAAGCGGCGAGAAATTTTTGTCCCGAGGCGCCGTTTGTTTTTACATCGACAAACAAAGTTTATGGCGACACGCCGAATCGGCTGCCGCTGCGCGAGCTCGAAAAGCGCTGGGAAATCGAGACAGGACATGAATACGAGCCGGGAATTTCCGAAACGATGAGCATCGATGAGACGAAGCATTCCCTCTTCGGGGCTTCAAAAGCTGCAGCCGATCTTCTCGTGCAGGAATATGGACGTTACTTCGGAATGCCGACCGTTTGTTTTCGCGGCGGTTGCCTGACCGGACCGGCGCACGCCGGCACGGAGCTGCACGGGTTTCTCTCTTATCTCATGATCTGCACGGTAAGTGGCCGGCCCTACCGCGTTTTTGGATACAAAGGCAAACAAGTGCGCGACAACATCCATAGCTTCGATCTGGTGGAAGCGTTTGCCGAATTCATCCGCGCGCCGCGCCTCGGGGAAGTTTATAACATCGGCGGCAGCCGCCACTGCAATTGCTCGATGCTGGAAGCGATCGAGATGTGCGAAAAGATCAGCGGGCGAAAATTAACCTGGCATTACGAAGAGGAAAACCGAAATGGCGACCACGTCTGGTGGATCAGTGACGTGCGGAAGTTTCAGCAACACTATCCGGCGTGGAAGTTTCGCTACGATCTGGGTGAGATTTTGGAGGAAATTCATCGGGCGGTGAAGTTGTAGCGGCGGTCTGTGACCGCCGGATGCATTTAATTTCGACGCTCCCTTCGACTTCGCTCAGGACAGGCGCCGAGCGTCGCTACGGGGGAAGCGATTGTCAATCTTAATACTGTTCGCCTTCGTCGTCTTTTGCGGGCACGACCCAGTCTTCGATCGCGTAAGCATGAAGCATCACCGCAAACAGGCCCCGAAACCGGCGGACGCGAATGCCGCCAGCAGCACAAAGATCCCCGCCGGAATCGCCCCGGCCATCCACAAGAAACCGGCGAGTTTGTGTCCTTTATAAATATGGCCCAGTCCCGGAATGATGCTTAAGAGCACGGCAACCGCGTCGCTCGCTTTACCTTCCGCAGTTTCTGTTTCTTTGCGCGTCCAATCGCAGCGATTGCACTTGTCCACGTTTTTGGGCAGCAAGTTTCCGCAATACGGACACGGCATCGTGCTCGCGCCGCCAGATTGCTGCTCCGCCGGAGGTGCGTCGGTGTACTCCACGTTTGGTGAAATTCACAAGACGCAAGCGATTCGTCAAGAAAAGTTCGTGTTCTTGTCATTCCGAGCGAAGTCGAGGAATCTCTCACTATTCAAAAAGGCTGACGATGACTTCGCTTCAACAAATAGTTGAACATACAGACCGGTATCTGCGCATTCGCGAAATTGGCGACTGGGAAAATGCGTTAAACGGTTTGCAGATCGAAAACTCCGGTCGGGTCACGAAAATCGGCGCGGCGGTGGATATTTCAACGCGCGTATTGGAGGCAGCCGCGAGGCAAGATATTGATCTTTTGCTCGTGCATCACGGATTGTTCTGGCCGGGACTGCAAACCGTTACCGGCGTATTTCATCGACAATTGAAACTGGCGCTTGAAAACGGGATTGCTGTTTACAGTGCCCATTTGCCACTCGATGTGCACCCAATTGTCGGGAATAATGCGCAACTCGCCGCGGCGCTGAGCCTAAGATCGGCGGCGCCATTTCTGGAAGAGAAAGGGCAACTCATCGGCTTGAAAGTGCGCGCTTCGATTTCCTGCGACGAACTTGTGCGCAAACTCGGAAAGTCGGTAGCCGGAAAGGTTAAAGTGTTTAACTTTGGTCCGAAAAAGACAAAAACGATCGGGATCATCACCGGCGGCGCCGGTTCGGAAATTTATCGCGTCGAGCGGGAAGAGATCGACACGTTCATCACCGGCGAAGCGCCGCATTGGGCCGCCGTTGCCGCCGAAGAACTCGGAGTTAATCTTCTCCTCGGCGGCCATTACGCCACCGAAACGTTCGGGGTGAAAGCGCTCGCCACACGCTTGTCGAAAAAATTCTCGGTACCGTGGCAATTCATCGATTGCCCAACCGGCCTTTAATCCCGGAAGTTTTCACTTTCGTAAATTCTCAGACGTTGTTCTTTGTTCGCCGATGGCTGCGGCGCAAGATCGACATATCAGCACGCGTGCGACGGGCGTCGTCGGGATCGCGATCTTGTGCAGCCGTGTCCTCGGATTGATTCGCGAGCAGGTATTCGCCGGGCTTTTCGGTGCCGGAAAAAACCTCGACGCATTTTTGATGGCATTTCGGATCCCGAATCTGTTGCGCGATCTGTTTGCCGAGGGTGCGCTGTCCACGGCGTTCATCACGACGTTTTCAGGAAAAATCGCAACCGATGGTGAGGAATCTGCATGGCGGCTGGCGAACAAAGTCGCAACGCTCACGGCCGTTTTTATGAGCGCGGTCACGCTGCTCGGCATCGTCTTTGCGCCGCAACTTGTCGATCTTCTCACGTGGTCGGCCTGGCCGCCGGACAAAACTGCGCTGACCATTTTGCTGACGCGAATCATGTGGCCGTTCATGCTGCTCGTGTCGCTCGCGGCGCTGGTGATGGGAATGCTCAACGCGAAGCATATCTTTGGCCCGCCGGCGATGGCATCGAGCTATTTCAACCTCGGCTCCATCATCGGCGGTGTCGCGATTGGCTGGTGGCTCGATCCGCATTTCGGCGCGCGTTCGCTCACCGGCCTGGCAATTGGGACGCTCATCGGCGGCATGTGGCAATTGACTGCGCAATTTCCATCGCTGCGCTGTGTCGGCTACAAATACCGCGCCGATTTCAAATGGCGCGACGAAGGCGTGCGCACGGTACTTGGGCTGATGGGCCCGGCCGTGATCGCCGCGAGCGCGGTACAGGTAAACGTCCTCGTCAACAGCGGATTCGCGGCGAGCCTCGGCAACGGTCCCGTAAGCTGGCTAAACATCGCGTTTCGTCTGATGCAATTGCCGCTCGGAATCTTCGGCGTCGCAATCGGCACTGTCACACTGCCGCTCGTCTCGAAAAGTGCGGCGATGGGAAACATGGACGAGTTCCGCGCGATCCTCGCGCGCGGCATGCGCCTGGCGTTTCTGCTCACCATTCCTTCGGCCTCGCGTCGCCGATCATCAGCGTGATTTACCAACACGGGCGATTCACCGCGGAGATGACCCGGCAAACCGCGGGCGCGCTGCAATTTTACGCAGTCGGTCTCGTTTCATACTCCGTGCTGAAAGTGCTGACGCCGGCATTTTACGCGATTGGCAAACGCAACACACCAATGGTCGTTAGTTTTCTCGCAATTGGCTCGAATCTTTTTCTCAACTGGCTTTTTACATTCCGGCTTGGCTGGGGACATCGCGGCCTTGCGTTTTCGACAAGCCTGGTGGCGACGATAAACTTTTTTTTGCTCTACGGTCTAATGTGGCGACACACGCGCAGGCTGGAGACGCGCCGGATGCTCGCCGGCCTCGGGAAGATTTGCGCAGCCGCCGTGCTCCTCGCGCTGGTTTGCTGGGCCGCGAACTACTGGTGGCTCGATGCTTGGGAACGCTTGCCGTTTTTAGAAAAATTGTGCGCACTGGTCGTCGCGATTGCAGTTAGCGCGACAACATTTTTTTCTGCAGCATTTTTGCTGCGCGTAGATGAAGTTCGCGAGGTTTTCGATTTAATCCGGCATCGATTTAGCTAAGCGCTTGATCGAGGTCCTCGATCAGGTCGTCGGCATTCTCGAGCCCGATTGACAATCGGAGAAGGCCTTCCGGCGAGGTTGTGCCGGGACCTTCGATCGAAGCGCGATGTTCGATCAAGCTTTCCACGCCGCCTAAACTCGTCGCGCGCGTAAAGATTTTCGTTTTTGCCGTGACGTTTATCGCGGCGTCGCGACCGCCTTTTACTTCCAGCGAAAGCATTCCCCCGAATATCGACATCTGCTTTCGCGCAATCTCGTGGCCGGGATGCGATGATAATCCGGGATAATGCACCCGTTCCACTTGTCGATGTTGCACGAGAAAATCAGCGACCTTCGCCGCGTTCTCGCAATGGGCGCGCATTCGCCACGGCAACGTGCGCATGCCGCGCAGGATCAGCCAGCAATCAAAAGGCGAGGGGACTGCGCCGCCGGAATATTGAATGCTGCGAATGCGCTGGAAAAATTCATTATCGATCTTACCGACAATGATCCCACCAAGGACATCGCAATGGCCGCCGAAATATTTCGTGGTCGAATGCAAAATAAGATCGCAACCGAGATCGAACGGCCGCTGAATAATCGGCGCCCAGGTGTTATCGCAAACCGAAATTGCGCCAACGTCACGAGTGATTTGCGCGATCGCGGCAAGATCGACAATGCGCAGTAGCGGATTGGATGGTGTCTCCATCCACGCCAGTTTCGTATCTGGCCGCAGCGCTTTTTTCACCGCGGCGATATCGCTCATGTCGATAAAATCGGCTTCCAGTTTCCAGCGCAGAAACAAATCGCGCAGAAGACGTGTCGTTCCGTAATACGCATCGACATGCGCGAGGACGTGATCGCCAGGGGCCAGTGCCTGGAACAAAGCCGTCGCTGCGGCCGTCCCACTACCAAATGCAGCAGCGGCTGCGCCGCCTTCAAGCGCGCTCACTCCCTCCTCGAGCGCCTGACGATTTGGATTGTTGTTGCGCGTGTACATGAA
>QHRC01000199.1:0-456 GCA_003219995.1 Verrucomicrobiota bacterium | reverse complement strand
TGGATCGGAGCCGAGACGGCGCCGGTGGCTGGATCGATTGTGTGCCCGGCGTGGACAGCCAAAGTTTCTATACGCATAGGATTGTCGATCTTTCAACGCGCCACGGGACGGACTCAAGTCATTTCCTGTTTGAGAGGCGCGAATGGTTTTCGATTTGACGGCTGGATTGGCCAAGCGCAAATAGCAACTGCGTTTCACCGAATGTTTTAGCTTACCACTTTCGCCCGATGCATATCTACGACGATGACGTGTTCAAAATGGCCTGCGACCAGTTCGAGGTCATTGCCGATTATCTGAGCATCGACAAAAACGATCGCGAGCGGCTCATGTATCCAAAGCGCGCCGTGGCCGTAACCCTGCCGGTGCACATGGACGATGGTACCACGAAAACTTTTCAGGGTTATCGCGTTCAGCATCATTTGACCCTTGGCCCGACAAAAGGCGGGACGCGTTTTG
>QHRC01000264.1:2935-3531 GCA_003219995.1 Verrucomicrobiota bacterium | reverse complement strand
TGAGATAAGTCGGCGCATTGTCGAGCACAGCGGAAAAGCCGCCGGTGACCCAGTAAAACTTCGCGGGCGTATCAATGGCCAGATCGCGCGCGTGAAGATGCATGTAATCGAGAACGGGAACCATCGTAAGAAAGATCCCGAGGAAAAGCCAACCGACCTCCTGAAGCGGAGCAAAAGAAAATTCATTGGCCGCATGCACACGTTTCGGCGTCGCGAAATACGAACCGACCGCGGCCGCGAGCATGATCGCTTCACGCAGGAAGGGCGGGTGCTCGATGAAGACCGCGCCGAGAATGATTCCGAGAAAGAAAATATTCCTCAATCCGTCGATGTCGATCTTGCCAGCGCCAGTTTCTTCTTCACGGATAACAGCCGACGCGCGGCAAAAATTACGCCGGTCGAGGATGTAAAATATCAGAAGCAAACTGAGCAAAGCGACCAACCAGGGCAGCCAGCAATGCTCAATCATCCACCAAAACGGCACGCCTTTGATAAAACCAAGAAAGAGCGGCGGCCCCATCGGCATTAGCCCGCCGCCCAGGTTGCTGACCAGAAAAATAAAGAACGCTGTGTGCAAACCAGTGTAGCGATATTTG
>QHRC01000264.1:0-2883 GCA_003219995.1 Verrucomicrobiota bacterium | reverse complement strand
CGCCGGTCGTGCCGAGAATGTTTCCGGTAATTGTTGCGAGAAAAAGAAACGCGCAATTAAAAGACGGAGTGGCTTTTCCCCGGATGCGCAGATGAATCCCGCCCGCCACGATGAAGAGGGAGCCAACCAACGCCATGAAACGGATGTAATCGGCGCATTCGCGCAGGATTGGTTCGGGCTGTCGAATCCCGAAAAGATAGTAGGCGGTGGTGGTGGCCGCGAGAAAGAGCGCAATAAGATGGTAGTGGCGTTCCCAATGATGTTTTAGGACGAAGGGCAGAAACGCGATGCAGAGCAAAAGAGCCGCGAAAGGCAGCAGGCTGAGCGGATGCGGCTCGGTGATTGGAATTGACGCAGCCAGAATAATCATTGATGCAACGTTGAGGATTCGCCAGACGCGCTCCAAGTCTGAAATTCGGCAATTGCACCGAAAGCGTGCACGCGGCTTTTGATCGGGATCGGTGGAAGAACTCGCGGCTCTTTCGGTGTCGGGCTGGGCGAAAAAAAACTTAAATTTTTACTAGGCAGGGGTTGGAAAAGCCGATAGAACGGCCGGAAACAGGCGCCGTGACGACAAATGCCCTGCCCTGCCCGTTCAAAATATTTTTAAAAAAGTGAAAAAAAGTCTTGTCAGGCCTCCGAAACTTGCTTAATCCCTACCGCTAAAGACCGCTAAACCTAACCAAACCCATGGAGAAACTAATGAGTAGAAACGTGTTTAAACCATTCGGATACGTCCGCATCGCTCTCGCAGCTGCTGTCGGAGTTCCATTCGTTATCGCCACGAGCGCTTCTGCGCAGAACCCGCCACCGCCACCACCACCCGGCGCGGCTCCCGCGGGAGGCCAAGCCGAGGTCGAGCGCGTGATCGTGACCGGTTCGAATATTCCGACCGCGGAAGAAGTCGGTGCGAATCCGGTTTTGAATCTCAACCGCGACTTGATTAACAAGTCCGGCGAACGCAACACGGAACAGCTGCTGAAGGATCTGCCGATAGCGAATGCGAGCAGCGTTCCCGTGCAAAACAACGGCACGAGCCAGGGCGGTCCGGCAGGGACGGCCTCGGTTTCGCTGCGCGGTTTCGATGTCAGCGCCACGCTCGTTCTTGTCGATGGCCGCCGTGTCGTGGGGTTTCCAGGTAGCGGTTTCATCGATTTGCTCACCATTCCGCTTACAGCCGTTCAGAGCATCGAAGTTCTGAAAGATGGCGCGTCTGCCACTTACGGAGCGGATGCGGTTGCCGGCGTTATCAACATCAAGCTCTATAAAGATTATCGTGGGGCACAACTAACCCTCGAATACGGCAACACCCTGGATAAAGATGCCGGCCTCTACAATGGCGATATTCTCTTTGGAGTTGGCGACGACAAAATGAGCATCACCGGTGACATCTGGTTCTATCATCATAACTCGATGTTCAATCGTGATCGCGGCAACTCCGATAAGCCGCCGTTCTTGAGCTCAAACAACACCCCGTGGAACTTTCAGTTGAGCCAAGAGGTCATCATCGCCGCTGGCGGGACGCCCTTCCCCACCACAAACCCGAAGGAATTTGGGACTCCGCCCAACGGTACCCTCGGAACGACCCCACCTAGCGACTGGATCTTCTTTAAAAGACGGGTTAGGGCGTCGGGCGGTTTGCTCCCTGGGTTTAACTTCAACGCCTTCTCCAGTTCTTTCCCGGAGCAGGAGCGCTGGGGTGGTTATGCAGCGTTTAACGAGAAGATCTGCGACGATCAACTCCAGATTTACGGCGATTTTTACTATAACGACGTGAAGTCGCACGACGAACTTGCGCCGAACGCCACCAATGATTTCATAACCAAGGGCCAGGGCACAATCGCCGTCCCGCCCAATCATCCTTTCGCCCTCGACGCGAATGGTGTTCAGATCACCCCTCCCAACACGCCGACCGCTGCGGAAGTTGGTCTTCCGGTGGGTGCCTTCAATCCGTTTAATCCGTTCCAGCAGATTATATCGGGCGGGACACGGGCGCGTCTGGCCGACTTCGGCAACCGCTTGTTCGATAACGAGAACGAAGCCTGGGTGGCCACCCTTGGGGTGAAGGGCGACAAGCTCTTTGACGGAACCTGGGGTTACGATGCCGCATTCCGGTATAGTCAAATCTTGAATATTTCCCGGACCCAAGACGTAAATGTCATTCGCTTCAATCAGATTATGAACCAGAACGATGCGATCTTTAATCCGGATTCATCGGTGTTTATCGGAACGACGATCCCGTACAATCCGTTCGGGCAGCCTCTTCAACATCCGATCGCAGCCAATGCCGCGACGATAGACTACGCGACCATGTTCCGGAAAGACCTGAACCAATCTAAGCTAGCGTCGCTGGACGGGAACGTTTATACGACGGACCTGTTTGATTTGCCCGCCGGCGGGGTGGGCCTGGCCTTCGGCGGCGGCTGGCGTCGTGAAAGTTTATATCTCAATCCTGACGACCAGGGTCGCTTGAAGCAGGAGGCCGGTGTTGGCCAATCGTTTCGGACTCAGGCGGGACGCAAGGACTGGGATTTCTACACCGAAGTGTTGGTTCCAATCTTCAGTCCGAAGATGGGCATCCCTGGGTTTTACTCGCTGGAGGTCACCGGGGCAGATCGGGTCGAGGTTTTCCGGAACAACGACACCAATGCCTTGGTGCCCAAAGTGGGGGTGCGCTGGCAGCCATTCAACGAAGAGCTGACGATTCGCAGCACCTGGGGCGAAGGTTTCCTCGAACCCAGCCTGTTTCAGTTCTTCGGTGGGCCAGCCTTTACGTTGGCGTCGACACACTTGCCCGGGGGCGCTGCGCAGCCAGAAACGACCGAAGAAATTGATCCCAATCCGAACTTAAAACCGGAAGATTCGCGCGAGTGGACCGGCGGT
>QHRC01000198.1:3657-11589 GCA_003219995.1 Verrucomicrobiota bacterium | reverse complement strand
TGGGGTGCGATGACCAGCCACGCCCAGCCTGCGAGAAAACAAAGGCCGCCAACCGGCGTGATCACGCCGAGCCAGCGCAAATTTGTCAGCGCCATCGTGTACAAACTGCCGCTGAAAAGAAAAATACCGGCGAAAAGCAGCCACCACGCGCCCCGATTTGCGCTGCCGTAGCGCGCCAATACGAGCAGCGCGATGGCGTGTATGAAATGATAGAGCACTGCCTTGTTCCAGGCATCGGCCATGCCGTGACTTTCGATTGTCGATCTCAGTGCATGCGCGCCAAATGCGCCGAGTGCAACGGCTAGAAAGCAGAGAATTGCTGCAATTCGAATGAAAGACAATAATATCATTAGGCTCCTTCAATAATAACGTCACATGCAACCTGTGTCATTTCGAGCGAAGTCGAGAAATCTGTGACTTTAGATCTTGAAGGGCCAGTCGTCGCTCTTGCCGGATCGTTCTTATATAAAAAATCGTTCCAATCACTCCAAAGGCAGCCGCTCCGAGAAAATTCAGCGCTGCTCCCAATTTCCAAAGATATGCACCAACCAGCGCGCCCGGACTAACGATCAAATCGCGCACCAGATAATACGTCCCAACCATTTGTCCGCGCCGCTCCGATTCGCTGTATCCGATAATGAGCGCTTTGCGCGACGTGTCGCCAAATTCCTTGAAACCGCGAATCGCGAATGCGACCGCGAGCAGAGCGAAGCTGTGTGATGGAAAACCGTGCGAGATCAACAAGCTGATCGGAAATAGGGTGAACATGATGAAAGTCACAATGACAAAAGGTTCGCGGCCATATTTGTCGGCGAAATGCGACGCCGGAATAATGCACAAGGTAGCGGCGAGCATCTCCACGGTGGTGAGCACGCCGACCTGCTTCCCGCTCGCCCCGATGTAATCCATCGCGAAGATCACGACCCAGGCGAAGGGAATCCGTTCGCAAAAGCGAATGAGGATGTCGCTTAACAACAAGCGGCGCATGGGGGCGTTGAACCCGCGCAAACTTTGCCAAAGATTCCAGCGCTCGCTTTCTTCCGCTTTCTCCTTCGGCTCATCGCGCAACTGTCGCTGCACCAAAATCGTCACGCCCGAAAGAAAGATCGACATGATGAGCGCGAGACGCACGCCGGGGATGATTCCTAAGCGATCGATCAATATTCCGCCGAAAATTGGTGCGATCATGATCGGTAGCCGTTTGATTACCGATTGGATGCCGACGCCCATCGAATAGCGATTCGCGGCCAAGGTGGCGCCGACCAGTGAAAAAGTCGCGGGCAGCGAAAAACAGGTCCAGGACAGAAAGAGAAACATTCCCGCGATCACCGCGCCCCAATGCGGAATGAATAGCACCAGGGCGTAGCCGAGAATTGAAACGAGGTTGAAGACGAGAAACGCGCGCCGATGTCCCCAAAGATCGACCAGCACGCCGCCCGGATAAGCGTAAACCGCGCCGAGCAGCGTGCGCAACGCATCGTAAAGTCCGATGACAAAAACGCTCGCGCCAAGCGCTTGCAGATACTTCGGCACGAAACGCATCCAGAGTTCCTCGCCCGCACCAATCACGAAAATGGCCACGAGCAGAACGACAAGGTTGCGTTTGAGCCCGAAAAACTCCGCAAACCTGTGCGCGGGGCTCACGCTTTGCTTGTCTGGCGTTTGCATTTCGCGTAAAGCGCGTCGTAGACGACGAACTCACGTTCGAGAATTTCGTGATCGCTTAATCCAAGCGCGCCGAAACCGGCCGCGATCCAGCGCAACCCTTCGCTGGCCGCGTGCGGATTGGTCGGCTGCGAATCGGCCGCGCGCACAATTTCGCCGAGCAAAAGCAGCGCCGGATCGGTCAGCTTGTATTTTTTCAAAATCGAATTGAAAGAAACATCTTCGCCGTGATGGCCGAGCTCGCAGTTCGGCACATCGAATACAATTCCGTTATCGATCTTTGCCCAGTTGGTGTCGTGCGGCAGAAAAACAAACTCAGCATCGTTATCGACAAAATTTCGGATCAACCACGGACACGCGACGCGATCGACTTTAATTCTCTCGCGCGTGATCCATCTCATGGCGTAAATTTCGATTTTATGGCACCGTGGTTCTGGTATGCGGTCGTCGCGGCTGTTCTTTACGGCGCGCACCAAATTTTTACCCGACTCGCAGCCGACCGCATCGGCGAAGGATTGGGCGGATTCTTGGTCGAAGCAACCGCGGCGTTATCGATTTTGCTTTATCTCGCGTTTCTTTGGGTTGCGAACCGCTGGAACCAGCAATCCACTGGCCTGGGAATTTTCTATTCCGTTCTCACTGGAATCTGTGTTGGCGCCGGCACGATCGCATTCTTCCTTCTTTTTCAAAAAGGCGGGCCGCTCTCGTCCGTGCCCGCTATTCTGGCCGGTGGCGCCGCCATCATGGCCATCGCCGGGATCATGTTTTTTCACGAACCGCCATCGTGGCAGCGGCTGCTGGGTGTAACTCTCGCCATCACCGGTTTGTTTTTGCTCCGTCGATAGCCAGGAACAGCATCGCGACTGACGGTCCCGGAGCGGCTGAGCGCTCCAGAACCGTCCCGCTTCGATTAGTACTTCTCGCTTTTCTCTTTGTGTTCCTTGCTCTCCTCGTGCTCTTTCAGGAATTTGCCGTTGGTATCGACCCTAATGGCCCATTCCTTGCCATCCTTGTTCACGATGCCTTCGTAAACGATCTGGCCGTGTTTGGTTTCTTTTTCGACCCGAACGATCTCGCTGCTACCGGCTTTATCCTTGAGAGTTTTCTGTACTTCCGCCGGCACGCTATTCATGTCGACCGTTTCTTCCTTGTTTCCATGCTTCTTTCCGTGCGCTTGCGCGGCGACGCCGAAAGCCAGGCTCGCGCTCACCACCATCGCTGCAATTAATTTGGTTGTTTTCATGGTTATTCCTTTTTTGACCAATAACTGACAAGAACTGTTCGAAAATGAGTGAGGACGTTTCGGAGGCTGCCGGAGAAGATCGACATGTTGCGCCTGGATTGTGCGTGGCGCTACGGTCATGGCTATCGCCGGCATTTTATTTTTCGTGAATCGCCGTCGTACGGCTGATTGGCGTTACACTTGCCATCGCGAGATTTTTTTGCTGCGCAAATGGAAATCAATTTCGCGTTCACTTTGTTAGAAGCTGCAATCCGATGTAAACCATTGCGCTTGTCTCGCCGACGATGTCGCGTCCACCGGTGAAGAGCAGGTTGATGTGCTTGCTCAACTTCCATGTGCCGCCGAGGTTGAATGCCACGTCGGAACGGCTGCCGCGTCCTTTTGGTGAATTGCCTAACAACTCCGCACCCAGCGTCAACCGCTCGCTGATTTCACGCTCGAGCACCGCGCCGGCATAAATGTAATCGCGCGTTTCGGCAGCAGTTTGCCACCAAAAACCGACGTTGCTGTAGTTCAATGCAGGGACAGAATTAACTAACGCGAGGTCGCGTGTAAGGTTTTTCAACGCATACTCGTCATCGGCGATGCGATTCCTTCCGATTAGATCCCACATCTTTTTAGGTTGCTCGCTAAATTTGGCACTGGCGATCGCGGTGCTGGGTCAGTCGGAAACGCGACTGGGTGCCGGCCTCGACGCGCCAGTGAGGATCCCGGCGACGCGCTTTGAACATCTGCCGCTCGGCACACTGTCGTTGGATCCGCGCATTGGAATCGGCCCGGATGAAGCGGCGATGATTGCGCTTTATTCAAATCCGGCATTGCGCGCTATTCGCGATCGCCGTGGCCTCGCCATCGCGCAGGTGGTTCAAGCCGGGATTCTTCCGAACGTTGCCGTGTCCTACTCGCGCGACTACGTCACCGGCGGCAACACCACCGGGACAACTACAGCCTATAATCTCAGTGCCGGCTGGGAGTTCAGCGCGCTTATTCCGTTCTTGCCCAAACAAACCGCGGCGCGGAAAAATCTCGCCGCGGTCGATCTTGACATCGCCTGGCAGGAATGGCAGATCGCCGAGAACGCGCGCGTAGCAGTTTATCGCGTCGTCGCATTGGATGCGCAAAGCGGCCAGGCGCGCGAGGCCAATCGGGGTTTGCAGGAAAGTGCGGATGCGATGCGTAAAGCGGTGGAGGCGCATGAGAAAACCGTGCTCGATTTGGCGGCAGTGGAAGCTTCCAGTCAGGATTCGCGCGCAACGATGCTTTCACTCGAACAAGATTTCGAACATCAGCGTCTTGGTCTGAACAAAATGCTTGGAATCGAACCGCGAACGAACGTGCGCCTGCGCGCCGGTCTCACATTGCCGATGCATCTCGATCTTCCCGACGAACGCGATTTGCTTTCCAATATCGAATCGCGGCGGGTCGATCTGCTTGGACTGCGCAAAGGTTATGAAAGCCAGGATGCAACCGTGCGCGCCGCCATTCTCGCGCAGTTTCCGAGAATGTCGGCCGGCTTTGTGCGGGCGAAAGACAATACCAACGTGCAGAGTAGCGGATTCAGCGTCGCCATCGACGTCCCAATTTTCGATCGCAACCAAGGTGCGATTGCGACCGAGCGCGCAACCCGGCAGCGTTTGCTCGACGAATACAACCAGCGCGTGTTTGAAGCGCGTGCCGACATTGCGATGGCCATCGCCGACATTCGCTCGTTAGATCGACAAGTAGCAGCCGCACAGGAAGCGCTGCCCGTTCTCGAGCGACTCGTCGATTCCGCACAGAAAGCGCGCGAGCAAGGCAATGCCGACGTGCTCAGTTATTACATTGCGCGAAATAGTTTGCTCCAGAAAAGAATCCAGTTGATCAAACTCCAGGAACAATTGCTCGAAGCGCACACCGCTCTTGAGATCGCTTCCGGCCGTTTCTTACCGTCCAATGCCGCGATGAACTTGCGATGAAAAAGCGAATCATCATCACCGCGATCGTCATCCTCATCGTGGCCGGGCTTGCTTATCTCGTGCAACGATTCCGCACCGGCGGCGAGGAGAAAACGAGCGGACCGGTTGCGCAAGTGCAGGTGACGAAAGCGGAACGGAAAACGATCAGCGAAAAAGTGATCGTCTACGGGAGCGTGATCGCGCAGCCTGGTAAGACACATTCCGTCTCAGTGGCCTTCGAAACGCGTGTGCAACACATTCTCGTCGCGCCTGGTCAGTTCGTGCAAGAGAACGATCCTTTAACCGAAATCGAGCCGAGCCCGGCGGCGCAACTTCAATTTCAACAGGCGAAGAACGCCGAGGAAGCCGCCCGGAAAGAACTCAAGCAAACCCAAGAGCGTTTCAATTTGAAGCTCGCGACAAATCAGGACTTGAGCGCGGCGGAAAAAACGGCGCGCGACGCGGAAGCGCAGCTCACCACTTTGCAGCGCGCCGGCGCCGGAGGTGATAATCGCATTCACTCTGACATGGCGGGCGTGGTTGCCAAAGTGAATGTGCAAGACGGTCAGATCGTCGCCGCGGGCAGTCCGCTGGTTGAGATCGTCGCTGAAAGTGAAATTGAAGTAAAACTCGGCCTGGAACCGGAAGATCTTTCGGCCGCGCAGAATGGAGCTGCCATTACGATCTTCCCGGTGAATGATTCAACCGCTGCCAAAGTCGAAGGCTCCATCCGCCTGGTGACGCGGCGCATCGATCCGGCCACACGACTTGTCGATGTTTACGTTGCGCTGCCGGAGGGAACGAAGCTGTTGTTAGACAGCTATGTGCGCGGCGAGATCCAGCGTACCGAAAAAGACGCCCTGGTTGTGCCGCGCTCGGCCGTTTTGCCTAACGAGTCCCGCGAATACGAAGTGTTCACGGTGGCAAATAGTCGTGCGGTTAAGCACGCAGTCAAAATCGGTGCGGAAAATCCAAAAGAAGTGCAGGTGATCGCCGAAGATCTGCACGAAGGTGACCCGGTCGTGACCGTGGGCAATTACGAGCTGGAAGACGGCATGGCCGTCGAAATTCCAAAACCGAAATGAGCTTCACCGCGTGGGCGCACAGCCATGCGCGTTCCATTTTGCTTTTGCTCGGTGCGCTCGCGCTTGCCGGCACGGTCGCAAGTTTTTCGCTCCCGGTCGCGCTTTTTCCGCAGGTCAGTTTTCCGCGCGTCCGCGTTACACTCGATGCGGGTGATCGGCCAGCCGAGCAGATGGCGGTCGAAGTAACCACGCCGGTCGAAGAAGCCGTGCGTGCGATTCCCGGTGTGCGCAACGTAAGATCGACAACCAGCCGCGGGACGGCGGAAATTTCCATCAATTTCGATTGGGGCGAAGACATGGTCTCGGCCATGCTCCAATCCCAATCGCAGGTGAACAAGATTCTGCCGAGCCTGCCGCCCGGCACTTCGTTCGAAGTCGAACGCATGGATCCGACCGTGTTCCCGGTGATCGCCTACAGCCTCACGTCGGATTCGCATTCGCTTGTCGAGTTACGCGATCTCGTGCTCTACACGTTGCGTCCGCCGCTTTCCACCGTGCAAGGGGTCGCCCGTGTCAGCGCCCAAGGCGGTCGTGTCGAAGAATACCGGGTGACGGTCGATCCGGATAAATTACAATCGTTCAAGATGACGTTGGGCGAAATCGCGAGCGCGCTCTCCGCTTCCAACGTCCTCGTCGCGGTTGGGCGGCTCGAACAGTACAGCAAGCTCTATCTCGTCGTTTCGGACACGCGTTTCCAAAAGTTCGAACAGATCGAACACATCGTCTTGCGCTCAACACCCGACGGCGTGGTCTTGCTCGATGATGTGGCCACGGTCGAACATTCGTCCGAGCCGCAATGGGTCCGCGTTACCGCGGACGGTCACGACGCCGTCCTTTTTCAAGTTTACCAACAGCCGTCTGGAAACACAGTCGAAATCGCCCACGGCATCAAGGCGAAATTGCGCGAGATAAAAAAACAGATTCCCGACGGAGTGAAGCTCGCCGACTGGTACGATCAAAGCGATCTCATCACCGCGTCAGAATACAGCACGCGGGATGCGGTGCTCATTGGGATTGTTCTGGCAGCATTCGTTCTGCTCATTTTTCTCCGCGACTGGAAAGTCACCTTAATCGCGACCTTAACGGTACCTGCCGTGCTCGCCGCCACGATCCTGCTGCTTTACGTGCTGAAAATGAGTTTCAACATCATGACACTCGGCGGCATGGCCGCTGCCGTCGGACTAATCATTGATGACGCGATCGTGATGGTGGAACACATCGTCCGGCGTCTCCGCGGTGGGCACGAAGGCGATCCGCATTCGCGGGTGCTGGGCGCTGCCAGCGAGTTCACCAATCCGCTGGCCGGTTCTTCCGCGGCCACGATAATCATTTTCACGCCGCTGGCGTTTCTCACCGGTGTTACGGGCGCATTCTTCAAGGCTCTTTCCCTAACCATGGCGGCGAGTCTTATCATCTCGTTCGTTGTGGCGTGGCTGGCCGTGCCGATCCTGTGCGCGACGTTGTTGAAAAGAAAAGACGCCGAGATCGAAGAGCGCGGGACTTTTACGCGTCGAGTGCACGAAGTTTATCGCGAGAAGATGCAGCGCCTTCTTCGCCAGCCCCGGTTCGTAATCGTGTTTTTGATTCCGCTTCTGTTGTTCGCCTTCATCGCATTTAAAAATGTGGGCTCCGGATTCATGCCCGTGATGGACGAAGGCGGCTTCATTCTCGATTACATTTCGCCGCCCGGCACCTCGCTCGCGGAGACCGATCGCTTGCTTCGCCAGGTGGAATCGGTTCTGCAAGAAACTCCCGAAGTGCAGACCTATTCGCGCCGGACTGGCTTGCAGCTCGGTGGCGGCCTCACCGAAGCGAACACCGGCGACTTTTTCATTCGTTTAAAACCATTCCCGCGCCGCGGGATCGAAGAAGTGATGGACGATGTCCGCACCGAGATCGAAAAACACATCCCCGGTCTTCAGATCGAACTTTTGCAGTTGATGGAAGATTTGATCGGTGATCTCACCAGCGTGCCGCAGCCCGTCGAAATCAAACTTTACTCTGA
>QHRC01000198.1:569-3613 GCA_003219995.1 Verrucomicrobiota bacterium | reverse complement strand
GATACGATTTCGAAAGTTCGCGGCGTCGTCGAAGTGAAAAATGGCATCGTTCCGGCAGGGGATGCGCTCAACATTCAGGTGGACCGAGTCAAGGTCGCGCTCGAAGGCATGGATCCGGAGGCGGTCACCAAAGCGCTCAATGATTTTTTGACTGGCAACGTAACCACGCACATCCAACAAGGGCCGAAGCTGATCGGCGTGCGCGTTTGGATCCCGCGCAACGCGCGCGGAACCATGCGCAACATCGACGATCTCCTTTTGCGCGCACCCGATGGCCACCTGTTTCCACTCAAGCGCGTGGCCACGCTCACTCCCCTGAGCGGCCAACCCGAGATCATGCGCGACGACTTGAAACGCATGGTTGCGGTGACCGCTCGCATCAGCGGACGCGATCTCGGCTCGACCGTAAAGGAAGTCAAAAGCAAGCTCGCGAGCTCCGGAGTGATTCCGAGCAACGTCCTCTACACCTTCGGCGGTCTTTACGAGCAACAACAGATCGCTTTTCGCGGCCTCACCATCATTCTCATAGCGGCGATCGTTCTCGTATTCCTGCTCCTGCTCTTTCTCTACGAAAGCTTTCGCGTCGCGCTCGCGATGTTGCTCATTCCGCTGTTCGCGGTCGCCGGTGTTTATCTCGGTCTGTGGATCACCAGAACGGAATTCAACATCACCTCGCGAATGGGAATGACGATGATTGTGGGCATTGTCACCGAGATCGCGTTTTTCTATTACTCGGAGTTCAGCGATCTGCCTGCGAGCGATGACCGTTTCATTCTCGCCGGAATTAACCGCATGCGCGCGATCTCGATGACAACGTTCGCTGCCATTTTGGCTTTATTGCCGCTCGCGCTAGGAATCGGTCAGGGTTCGGCAATGCAGCAGCCGCTGGCGATTGCCATTATTGCTGGGCTGATTTTTTCGCTGCCGCTTGTGCTTATCGTATTGCCGGCATTGCTCGCGATGTTCCAGGTAAATGCCATTCCCTCCATCACTCGCCGCAAACACCGAGGAGTGGGCGGAAAAATCTGAAGGGTTCAAGAGCCACATGGTCGAACCATTTGCACAATGGGCTTGGCGCAAGCAGAACCGAGTGAAGCTGAACTGCTGAAGCAAGCAACGTGACGAAGAGTCAGCCGCTTTTCAACTCACCGGACTTGATAGCGCCGAATCTCCGCTGCCTGACTGCCGCGGTGTGGCACAGCAACAAACAGAGTATCTCGTTCCGGCACAAAAAGTCCGGTGCGTGCGCCGTCTGCCGTGTCGATCTTGGTAATAGCTTTGTAGTTGTTTGCGTCAGTTTGCTCGACGATGTCGATCTTGCCCGCGCCACAGATGGCGTAGATGCGATGGCGTTTCTTGTCGTAGAACACATCATCGGGGTCGCCAGAGATGTCGATGCTCGCAACCACGTTGCCTGTTTCCGTGTTAAGCACCACCAGTTTTGATGGCATCCGGCATCCGATAAATAATCGGTGATTGGCTTCATCGAATGCCATCGGAAAATTTCCAAACGCGCCGTTGGTTTTCCAAGTGGCAATCACTTCGCCTTTTTCGCGATCAACCACCGCCACTTGCCGCGCCTTGGGAACATTCACGAAAATACTATGCCCCTGTTTTTCCAGCTCGAACGCTTCCGGATGGGCTGCGAGTTTTATTGCTCCAATGATTTTTCCCTCTGACGCGCTGATGATTCCGATTCCTCCAGTGCCAAAGCCCACGTAAATTCGCTTCGATGCATCGTCGTAACGAACATTATCGGCATCGTCTTTAAAATTTATTTCTCCGACCGTCTCATATGATTTGGCGTCATAGATCTTGCAAATGCCGCCTTTGTCATTGGCAACAAAGAGACGATCCGGTTCAGGGATGTAGGCGATTCCTTGGGGCGCGCCGAGGCCCGTGATGGAATGAATTCGTTGCCCTTTGCGTAAGTCGAGGACTTCGACGGTATTGTTGCCCAACGCGCAGACGAACAACCTGTCACCCGCAGCATCCAGCGCGAAATGGTCTATGCGTCCTTCCACCCCAGGTAGCGCGATGGTCTGTTTCAATTGAAGACTCGCGTCCCCTGATTCCGCGGCGGTGAGAGAATGGCAGGCGACTACGATGACGATAACAAGGGCTAAACGTTTCACTTGGCTCCGTAAGTGAAATTGTCGAACTCGGTCACGCTATCGGCCTTCGTCCACACGCCTACTTTTCCGGCGTTCGCGAAGCTCTCATCGGTGGCATCGATTACTTTGTTGCCGTCGAAAGTGACGGTGAATTTATTGCCTTTAAAATCAACGCGCAGCGTGTGCCATACCCCTGAGGTGACTTTCGTGTTGGTGTTTTTAAACGCTACGCGCTTGCCCTTGATCGTGTGATAAATCGTGACGTTGTCTTCCAGGGCGTTCGCGCGCGCGATGTAATAGTTGTTTGCATCCTGCACGCGCCAGATGACGCCGCCAGCTTGATCTTCTTTTCCTGCAACCGGCTTGAACTTCACTTCAACGAAACCGTCTTTGATATTCGTCCTGTTCTTAAAACAGACCGGGAACGTCGCTTGGCCCGATTGCTTTAGAACATTCGGCTTGCTCGGGGCGGATTCGTCTTTTTCGATCGCCCATTTTGCTGTGCCGCTGCCAGTTTGTGTCGCCGTCCAACCAGTCGGAGG
The DNA here is from genome assembly GCA_003219995.1 of Verrucomicrobiota bacterium. GTDB lineage: Bacteria > Verrucomicrobiota > Verrucomicrobiia > Chthoniobacterales > UBA10450 > UBA10450. The sequence goes on along the minus strand of QHRC01000198.1, from coordinate 957 downwards.
CGCGCCGGTTTTCATGTCATCGAAGTTCACTGTCTCAGCGGAAGCGAATGCAGTTGTCATGGTCATCGTCATTATTGTGAGGAATATTTTCACAATTCCGTTGTTTGGTCGGCTTGAGGCTTAACGCACGGGCGAACTGACTTTGAGCAATCCGCCAACCAAAAGCCCACCTTTGACCGCTTGCGCCAAATCTTTTGCCGATCCGCGACCCCAATAGTGGAAAAACATGATCCGCGGTTCTTCGTGGGTCATGTGTTGATGAATCGCGACGATGCAGATTTTGTTTTTGAGCAGCGATTTCAGAACCGGCTGCAATTCATCTTCGGTCACCGCAAAATCGCCATCGACCACGGCGTCCTTGTCATCGCCGGCGAATGCCGCCCATGTG
>QHRC01000198.1:0-511 GCA_003219995.1 Verrucomicrobiota bacterium | reverse complement strand
GAATTTCACCATCCCGTCCTTCGCTTCGCCCTGCATCGCGAATATTTCGTTGAGAGGAGCTGCGCTGATAGAATTTTTTTCGGGCAGCGACGGTTGCCCAACGACCGAGAACGATTCTGCTGGTTTGGCGTTTGGGCCACGGATCGCTTTGGTCGTGTCGTACACCTTCTTCACGGCACGGGCCAAATCTTCAAGACTGCCTTCGCCCTCGACATGCATGAAGAAAACTTTTGGTTGATCGAAAAAGAAATGATTGTGGAGCGCGGTCACGCTCAGCCCGTTATCAACCGCTGCGGACATCGCGGCATTGACTTCGTCTTCGAAAAGAACGGTGTCGCCCATGACCATGGCGCCGTTCTTGGTTTCGGTGAATGAGGCCCAGGTCCCGAGTCCCATGAACGGCGGCATCGTCCACCCGTCGACAACGATCTTCACGTCGTCGCGCGGGAACGTGACTTTATAAGCACCTTCCTTCTCGTTCATTTTCCCCTTGAGACCGGTTAATTCGTCA
>QHRC01000197.1:8025-11730 GCA_003219995.1 Verrucomicrobiota bacterium | reverse complement strand
ATCCGAAGCCTTCGCGCGCAAATATGTCGATGTGCAGCGCGAGCAATTCAAACGGCTCGGCGTTTTCGGCGATTGGGAGAATCCGTACCTGACTCTTGATCCAAAATACGAAGCCGAAATTCTGCGTGCTTTCGCCGTCTTCATTGAAAAAGATCTCGTTTACCAAAGTAAAAAGCCGGTTTTCTGGAGCACCGGTGCACAGACTGCACTGGCCGAAGCTGAAGTGGAATATCAGGAACGCGACGATACCGCCGTCTACGTTAAATTTCCGATCGTTACCGGCGAATTCAAAGCCAAAGCGAGCATCGCCATCTGGACAACGACACCATGGACTTTGCCCGCGAACCTGGCCATCGCGGTTGATCCAAAAGAAATTTATGTCGTCCAGGAATTTTCTCGTGACGGAATCGCGGAGATTTTGCTCCTCGCCGACAAACTTGTTCCGCAATTTTGCGTCAATACAAGATTCGAACCGGTTGGCGAGCCGCTGGAATCATTTCCTGGCGCCAAGATCGACCGGATGAAGGCGCGACATCCATTTCTCGATCGTGATAGCATTGTCCTCACTGCCGATTTCGTCACGATGGACTCCGGCACTGGGGCCGTGCACATCGCACCGGGTCACGGCGAGGACGATTACTCGTTAGGCCGCCAAAATAAATTGTCAATCTTATCGCCGGTTGACGACCACGGCCGTTTTACTGACGAGGCCGGTCTTCCAAATCTTACAGGCATGTACGTGTTCGACGCCAACATCGACATCGTCAATTTGCTGCGCGAGCGTGGCATGCTCCTGGGCGAGCAAAAATTTCATCACTCCTATCCCTACTGCTGGCGTTCCAAGACGCCGATCATATTTCGCGCCGTCGAACAATTTTTCATTCGCATCGACGAGCTCCGCGGTCCAGCCCTTGAAGCCATTCACAAGGAAGTGAAATGGATTCCCGCGTGGGGAGAAAATCGGATCGCGGGAACGGTCGAATCGCGCCCCGATTGGGTCATCTCGCGCCAACGCAGTTGGGGCGTGCCGTTGCCGGTCTTTTATTCGAAGGATGGCAAAGCGGCGCTGAACGCAAATTATGTCCGCAAACTTGCCGATCTCGTTGCGGAGCGCGGCTCGAACATTTGGTTCGAGTTGAACGATGTCGATCTTGCAAAAAAGTTAGGACTTCCCGAAGGCACGACGCATCGCAACGACACAATCGACGTTTGGATCGACAGCGGCGTTTCACATAAGGCCGTTTTGGCTACGCATTCTGAATTGCGCGATCCGGCCGATATGTATCTCGAAGCGACCGACCAGCATCGCGGCTGGTTTCAATCGTCACTCATGACCAGCATCGCGTTGAACGGACGCGCGCCTTACAAAACCTGCGTCACGCACGGCTTCGTTGTCGATCTTGATGGAAAAAAGATTTCGAAGTCTGGCACCTACGACAAACCGATGGACGCCGGCCATTTTGTCGGCCGTCATGGCGCCGATCTTGTCCGGCTGTGGGCGAGCAGCATCGACTACACCGATGACGTTCCATTCTCCGAAGAAATGTTTACTCGGCTCGGGGACACTTATCGCCGCATTTTCGCAACACGCTGCGCATCCTCTTAGGTAATCTTTTTGATTTTCCTGTAGCGGCGCTCTATGAGCGCCGGAACCAGGGAGATCGGCGGTCACAGACCGCCGCTACAGAAGATTTCACACTGATCGATCGCTGGATTCTGGAGCGGCTTGATCATGTGGTTGCCGATTGCCGGTCCGCCTACGAAACGTTCGAGTTTCACAAGGTTTATCACACACTCAACCAATTTTGCGCGGTCGATCTGAGCAGTTTGTACATCGACATCACGAAAGACCGGATGTATTGCGATGCGCCCGATTCGCCGCGCCGCCGCGCCACGCAAAACGTTATGCACAGGACCTTCGACGCGCTTTGCCGATTACTCGCTCCGATTCTTGCTTTTACTGCTGAGGAGGCGTGGCGTCATTCCGGCAGCGGCGCTTCAGTTCACCTGCTCGAATTTCCTCAAGTGAAAGATCGACAACATGAAGCGAGCGATCAGGTTTCGGAATTGCTGAAATTGCGCGGCGTTATCGGTCAGGCAATTGAGCGCGCGCGCCAGGAAAAATTGATCGGTAACGCGCTGGAAGCGGCGGTTGTGCTGAAAACGAATTCGGAGGTGGCGACGAAGATCGACCAGGAAGAGCTCGAGGAGTTTTTTATCCTGAGCGATTTGACCATTGAATCAGGGCAGGAAGCTGCGGCATCGATCACAAAAACCGCCTACCAGAAATGCGCGCGCTGCTGGCGCCATCGACCGACGGTTGGGAAGAGCAAAACGCATCCGGATCTGTGCGACCGGTGCGAGGCTGTCGTGGCGGATAAAGGCCAGCCGATGCGCGAAATCAACGAATGAACGCGCAGCAACTCGTTTTTGTCATGTCGAGCGGAGTTGAGACATCTCTTACTATTTTTGGAGAAAGAAGTATGCCCAGATCAATAGTGAGAGATTCTTCGACTCCGCTCAGAATGACAAAGGGAAATGGTAGAATGAGATCGACATGAAATACATTTTCTTTTTGTCATTACCGCTCTACGCGCTTGATCAACTGACGAAGTCTTGTGTGCTTCAGTTCATTAAACCGGATCAGCCGCACATTGTCATCGCCGGATTCTTCGATCTGGTGAACATCATCAACACGGGGGCGGCTTTCGGCTCTTTCAAGGACAACAACACATTTTTTATCGCGATCTCATGTCTTGCCCTGCTCTTTGTCGTGTTCCTGTTGGTTCGTCGTCGGACCGCGGACGCTTGGCGCGATACTTCACTAGCCTTGCTGCTCGCCGGCGTTCTTGGAAATCTTACCGACCGCCTTCTCTACGGACATGTTGTCGATTTTCTTCTCTTCGATCTGCATGTTCCCTTTGCTCATCCCTGGCCGGCGTTCAATGTCGCTGATTCCTGCATTTCTATCGCGGTGGTTTGTTTTATCATTCATTCCTTTCGCTCAAAGGAGGCGTCGAGATCGCCCGAGATATTGTAAGGGCCGGCGGTCGCCCCGCTGACTCGGCCGGCTTTTTGCCGTCGGCAACCCGCCTGAGTCGGTTTGCCTGCAGGAATTAAGGAAATGCGACGGTCACAGACCGCCGCTACAGTGAATGGTGTCGATGAAGCTGTCCGACAGAACTATTTCCCCGATGGAAAAGACGGCATGTGAAATCGTCGCCCAATTGCGGGGGCGTGGTCACATCGCCTACTTCGCCGGAGGTTGTGTGCGCGATATTGTTCGCGGTCAGGCTCCGAAAGACTTCGATATCGCCACCGATGCGAAGCCGGAGGCGGTGCAGCAAATTTTTTCGCGCACCTACGCGGTCGGCGCCCATTTCGGTGTCATTGTCGTGGTCGAAAATGGTTTTCAATTTGAGGTAGCGACCTTTCGTTCTGACGATGTTTATATCGATGGGCGACGGCCGAGCGCTGTTCGCTTTTCTTCGCCGAAAGAAGACGCGAAGCGCCGCGATTTCACCATTAACGGGATGTTTTACGATCCGGTCGCGAACGAAGTGATCGATTTCGTAGGCGGCCGGGCCGATCTGGACGCGAAGTTGGTGCGCGCCATCGGTGATCCGGCGGAGCGTTTCAAGGAAGATCGTTTGCGAATGCTGCGGGCGGTCCGCTTCGCCGCGGTGCTCGATTACAAGATCGACA
>QHRC01000197.1:0-7959 GCA_003219995.1 Verrucomicrobiota bacterium | reverse complement strand
TCAGCGCGGAACGAATTCGCGAAGAATTGGTGCGCATTTTCATTTCACCGAACCGTGTTCGCGGCTGGGATTTGCTCGACCAGAGCGGTCTTATGCGCGCAATCATCCCTGAGATGGAGGCGATGAAAGGTTGCGCGCAGCCGGAACAATTTCATCCGGAAGGGGACGTTTTTCAGCATACGCGACTGATGTTGCAACTGTTGCCGGCAAAAGTCTCTGTGCCGCTCGTTTTCTCCGTATTGCTTCACGACATCGCAAAACCGCGCACGGCGAATGTCGATCCAACCGGCCGGATTCGTTTCAATGCGCACGATCGCATCGGCGCCGAGATGAGCGAGGCGATCATGGAACGGTTGCGTTTCTCGCGCGCGGAGATCGATGCGACGGTCGAGATGGTGCGGCAGCACATGGTTTTCAAAGATGTCCCGCGAATGCGGGTGGCGAAGCTGAAGCGTTTCATGGCGCGACCGACCTTTGAGGAGGAGCTCGAACTGCACCGCGTCGATTGCGCGAGCAGCCATGGCTCGTAGGGAAACGCGAAGAATTCGCCAACGAGCCGATCATTCCACTGCCGCTCGTGCGTGGCGAAGATTTGATCGCGCTTGGTCTGAAGCCTGGCCCGAAGTTCGGCGAAATTCTTGAAGCAGTGGAAACGCGGCAGCTTGAAGGCGCCCTGAAAACGCGTGAGGAAGCGCTCGATTGGGTGAAGCGGGAATACTCGTTAGGCAAGAGGAATTGATGCGAATCTTGATGATCAGCGCAGAGGGTCCGCCGCTGGCGCGCGCCGGCGCGCTCGTCGATGTAATGGATGCTTTGCCGCATGCGCTGCGAGCACGCGGCCATGAGGTTGCGGTGGCGCTGCCGTTTTATCGCGAAATTAGAGAGAATCCGGAATTCAAGGAAGACGACACGGGGATAACTGTCGATGTAAGAGTGGGGGACAAAACTTACATCGCAGAATATCTCCAGGGCCGAAGCGCGAGCGGCGTGCAATTATTTCTCATCCGGTGCGACGATTTTTTTGACCGGGCAGGCATCTACGGCGAAAACGGTGTGCCGTACGAGGACAACGCCGCGCGCTTTATTTTTTTCAGCAAGGCCGCCGTGGAATTGGCGCGCCGTTTAACACCGCCGCCGCAAATTCTTCATCTGCACGATTGGCCGGCCGCGCTCGTGCCCGTTTTCGTGCGTGCCCACCATTTGCCGTTCGCCACCGTGCTCACAATCCATCATCTTGCCGACCAAGGCAGTTTTTGGGGGCTTGATTTTCGCCTGACGAATCTGCATGAACGTTTCTTCACGCTTCGCGGGATCGAGTTTTTCGGGAAGGTGAATTTCCTGAAAGGCGGAATCCTTTTCGCCGACAAGCTCACCACCGTCAGCGAACACTACAAGCGCGAGATGCAAACGCCGGAGTGCGGTTATGGGCTCGACATTGTGCTGCGCGAAAATGCCTTTAAGCTCACTGCGATTCTGCACGGCGCGGATTATGCCCGCTGGAACCCGGAGACGGACAAGCTTCTCCCGATCGGCTACAATTCGAGTTCGCTTTGGGGAAAACAGGTTTGTCGTGGCGCTCTCACGGCGGGATTGCAACTTGCCCCGGCGCCCTCCGGCCCTGTTTTCGGAATGGTCACTCGCGTAGTTGAAGAAAAAGGTTTTCAAATTCTCGTGCCGGCGCTGGATCGGCTACTTTCGGACGATGTCCGCTTGATCATTCTCGGCGAAGGCGATCCAGCGTATGAGACCGCTCTGGCCGTCGCGGCGCGAAAATTTCCGACGAAGTTCGCTTATCGAAAACATTACAACGAAAAGCTGGCGCATGTGATTGAAGCGGGGATGGACATCAGCCTTATCCCCTCGCGTTTCGAGTCGGCCGGATTAAGCGCGATGTACAGCCTGAAGTACGGCGCTCTTCCGGTCGCGCGGGCCACCGGCGGAATTCAGGAGATCATCGAGGACTACGATCCCGCGAGCGACAGCGGCTACGGTTTTCTCTGTTACGAATATTCCACGGAAGCTTTTTGGGATGCGATCAAACGCGCGCGCGCAATTTTTCGCGAGCGCGACGTCTGGACAAAACTGATGGCCCACGCAATGGAGCGCGATTTTTCATGGGCGATGGCGGCCCAAAGTTACGAGGAAATTTACGCGGAACTGGTCCACGCGAGCGAAGAGGCCGCCGCGTAGCGATTGTCGATCTTCGACTCGACTTGCCAATCTTTCCGTTGCGCCGCATAATCTGCTCTCTATCCAGGCAGGCGCGGTTAGCTCAGTGGTAGAGCACTACCTTGACACGGTAGGGGTCAGTGGTTCGAACCCACTATCGCGCACCATGCCTTTCTCATCAGCCATGTTTCACCATTCGCAGAATTCCAAACCGCGCTAATGCCCAGCATCTCGGAAACTCTCGCGCAGGCTATTCGTGCCTCAACCTCGACCATTCAATCTGTTGCCAACCTGGAGCAGTCGCTCGGTCGCGCCGCGGCAATGATCGAGCAGTGTTTGCACAACGGAAATAAACTGCTCGTCTGCGGCAACGGCGGCAGCGCGGCGGACGCGGCCGATTTCTGCACCGAGTTTGCGTGCCGATTTGTGGAAGATCGACGCCCGTTCCCGGCCATCAACCTCGCGCAGGGCGGCAGTCTTCTCACTGCGACGGCGAACGATTATGGTTTCGAAGAAGTTTTTGCGCGACAAATCCGCGCGTTTGGAAACGAGGACGACCTCTTGATCGCGATCTCAACCAGCGGAAAATCGAAAAATATCCGGCGCGTGCTGGAAGAAGCGCTCTCTCGTAAATTAAAAACGATCGCGCTCCTCGGGCGCGACGGTGGATCGGCTGTTGGCCTTGCTGATGTCGATCTTGTCGTGTCCGGCGATTCGACGGCGCGCATTCAGGAGGCGCACAAGTTCATCCTGCACGTGCTTTGCGAAGCAGTCGAGCCGCAGCTCCGGCAAAAATAAATGCGGTCGGCGTCGCGTTTATTGCGACTCTTTTAAGAGACGATTGCGCGCCCGGTCGAGCTGCCGGCGTTCGTTTATCGTCAAACTACCAATCCCGGACTTTGAGATCTTATCAAGAATCGGATCGATCGAAGCATATACATCATCCGGCTCGACTGAACGCTGCGCGCTTGCCTTTTGCACGATGCGGAGCTTTGGCCGCGGCCGGACCAGATCTTTGAATCGGTTCCACCAAATCAACTCGGGGCCGGCGCCGCGCAACTCAACGAAGAGGAACGCAGCGGCAATGCTCGTCCAGACGACGGCCAGATCGGTCCACGCGTGATAGGCGATTAGTTGCAACGTATAAATGCCGGCCAGAATCAGCGCGAACCATTTGGCCATGATTCGAAGCAGCAACTCGACGCGCGGATAAATTGCTGCAAACGCAACAAAAATTCCAAAATGCAACGCGGGCGAGCCAGCCAGCGCGGTTGGCTGCCAAAGACCCCAGGTGGTCAGCAGCAGTGAAGGCGCTATGAGCAGGATTAAATAGAGAACCACGTAAGCACGCTGGCCGAGGAAGCGTTCTACTTCGCGACCAAAAACGAAAAGCATGTACATCTCGACGGCAAACCAGAGCAGCCCAGCAGGGGAATGGACAAACGCGTATGTAACGATGCGCCATACCTGGCCCTGGTAAAAAACTCTCGTGCTATCGAATTCCAGATAAGGCAAAACGCTTGTCCCGATGGCAAACAAGACGCAGCCAATCACCGCGAGCGCGATGTGCAGGCCTACGAGCATGGTCGTCACGTCGACGGGATATCGTCCCATCCACGCGACCGGCCGATAATCATCGGAGGTGGTGACTCCGAACATGCTTCAATAAACAACCGGCGTTTCGGATTCGCAAGCAACTAGACACAAGGATGAGTCCGTGTGGAGGTGGATCGGCCGCTCCGCCGGCCGATGGCGATCTCTAATATGCCCCGAACACTTTCGGGGCCAAATTTTAGCATCGAGCAAGGGACCGCTCGATCCACGAGAAAAATTTCTTGGAGAAGAGCGCGAAGAGGCGGAAAATTTGTTTTCACCCGATTCCAAGATCGACATCTGCATTCATGAGAGACATCGCACCTGCCATTTCGCCGCCGAAAGGAATTGGCGACAAGAAACCGACAAACCAGGCGGTGCTCGATTGGGTGCATGAGGTCGAGTTGCTGACCCAACCGGAAAATATTTTCTGGTGTGACGGGTCCAATCGCGAGAACGAATTTCTCATTGAGCAAGCGCTTCAGCAGAATGTGCTGATCAAGCTGAATGAGAAGAAGGTTCCGCACTCGTATCTGCATCGCTCGAATCCGAATGACGTCGCGCGCGTCGAGCAATTCACTTTCATTTGCACACCGACAAAAGAGGAAGCCGGTCCGACCAATAACTGGTCGGAGCCGGCGGAGATGTACTTGAAGCTGCAGACAATGCTGAAAGGCGCGATGCGCGGACGCACCATGTTCGTCATTCCCTACATTATGGGCCCGCCCGATTCGCCGCTCACGAAAGTCGGTTTCGAAATTACCGATTCGAAATATGTCGTTCTCAGCATGGGCATCATGACGCGCATGGGCGAAGTTGCGGTCAAGCGGCTCGGCGACGATCGCAACGCAGAATGGAACCGTGGGGTGCATTCATTATTAGATCTCGATCCTGCGCGGCGCTTCATCTGCCATTTTCCGCAGGACAACGCCATTATCTCGGTCGGGTCCGGTTACGGAGGCAACGTTTTGTTGAGCAAAAAATGTCTCGCCCTCCGCATCGGTTCTTATCTCGCGCGCAAACAAGGCTGGATGGCCGAGCACATGTTAATCCTGGGCGTCGAATCGCCTGAAGGTCGAAAACATTACGTGGCGGCCGCCTTCCCAAGCGCGTGCGGCAAAACCAATTTCGCGATGTTGATTCCGCCGAAACACTTTGCCGGCTGGAAAGTAACGACAGTCGGCGACGACATCGCGTGGATGCAAATTCGCGACGGCCGTTTGCATGCGGTCAATCCGGAGAACGGTTATTTCGGCGTGGTCCCGGGCACGAGTTACAAATCGAATCCGAACGCGATGAAGTCGATCGAGCACGACACGCTTTATACCAATGTCGCGCTGACTGATGACGGTGACGTTTGGTGGGAAGGCAAGGACGGGCCGCCCCCGCTGCACGCCATCGATTGGCGCGGCAATGATTGGACGCCCGATTCGAAAGAGAAAGCGGCGCATCCGAACAGCCGCTTCGCCACGCCCATGCGCAATAATCCGGTGCTCGATATCGATGTTGAAAAAGGCGAAGGCGTGCCGATCAGTGCGATCATTTTCGGCGGCCGCCGCAGCGACACGATGCCGCTGGTTTTCGAGGCGTTCGACTGGAACCACGGCGTTTATCTCGGTGCGACCATGGCATCGGAAACAACGGCCGCCGCAACTGGCGCCGTTGGGCAGGTGCGGCGCGATCCGATGGCAATGCTGCCGTTCTGCGGTTACAACATCGGCGATTATTTTCGCCACTGGATCGCGATCGGAAAGCGGCTGAGCAATCCGCCGCTCATTTTCAATGTCAATTGGTTCCGCAAGAGCGAGGACGGAAAATTTCTCTGGCCCGGCTTCGGCGACAATATGCGCGTGCTGAAATGGATCATCGATCGCTGTGAAAAAACCGGCGGCGCGGCTGAGTCGCCTATCGGCTGGCTGCCCAGCCCCCACGATGTCGATCTTGAAGAACTCGATGTGGAGCATAAGTGCATCGTCGAGATTCTCGGCGTCGATCACGAGGAATGGCAAAAAGAGCTGGACGCGCACAAAAAGTTCTTCGAGTCGCTCGGCGGCGTCGTGCCGGAGGTTTTGTTGAAGCAACGCGAACAACTCGCAAAACGTTTCGCTGAGATCACGAAATAATCTGTAGGGGACGCTGTCAGCGTCCCATGGGAAGCCAACGGCTTCCCCTACAGAACGAACGTCGTGTGGCGAAATTTGCGAACCGCGCCGCTATCTGGAATTGTTTCCAGTGGGTTCAAAGGTCGCTGAGAAAAAATGCGTCACCGCTGCTGCGGCGGCGGATTGCGTGGAGGTCCGCGGGGCGCGGCAGAACAACCTCAAGGGCGTCGATGTCGATCTTCCGCTCGGCAAATTGACCGTCGTCACCGGTCCGAGCGGTTCCGGAAAATCATCACTCGCTTTCGAAACCATTTACGCCGAGGGCCAGCGCCGTTACGTCGAAACTTTCAGCCCGTACATGCGGCAGTTCCTCGATCGGATGGACAAGCCGCGTGTGGACGAGATCCGCGGAATTCCGCCGGCCATCGCCATTGAGCAGTCGAACCCGGTCAAAACATCGCGTTCTACTGTCGGCACGATGACCGAGATCAATGATTATCTGAAATTATTGTGGCCGCGCATTGCCCGCGCGTTTTGTCCGAGCTGCGGCCGAGAGATTCGGCCCGAGACTGCGAAGTCGATCGCCGATCAAATTTTGGACGAACTGAACGGCAAGACAGCCCTGATCGCGTTTTGGGTCGGCGTTCCGGCAAAAACAGAGCCACACGATTTCTTCAATTTCCTCCAACAGCAAGGTTATCTACGCGTTTGGATCGACAATGAAATTGTGCGCGTCGATTCGGACAAAAAAATCAAACGACTCGGTGTGCGTGTCCAGGTCATTCAAGATCGGATTGTAATTAACGCGGAAAATCGGGTGCGCCTTGTCGAAGCACTTGAGATCGCGCTGCGCTTCGGCAAAGGCCGAATCAATATTGTTGATCTCGACGCAAGAGCGGAGCATCCATTTTCCACCGGCTGGCATTGCGCGCATTGCGATCTCGATATTCGGGCACCGACTCCGGGTCTTTTCAGTTTCAACAATCCGCTCGGGGCGTGTCCGGAGTGTCGCGGATTCGGTCGCACCATCGCGATCGATCTGAATAAGGCGATTCCCGATCGCAGCCTCAGCATCAAAGAAGGCGCAGTGCGGGTTTTTCGTGGCGCCGAATTTGGCGAATCGCAGAAAGATCTGCTGCGCGCGTGCGTGCGTGAGGAGATCGATATCAACGCGCCATTTGAGGAATTGCCGAAGAGCGATCAGTACTTCGTCATCGACGGTGAGAAGCGCAGCGACGGCGGCGATGACGATTACGACGACGACCGCTGGTACGGAGTGCGCGGTTTTTTCCGCTGGGCTGAGAGCAAGACCTACAAAATGCACATGCGCGTGCTGCTCAGCCGCTATCGCGCTTATACTACCTGCCCGAGTTGCGAGGGGGGACGGTATCAGCCGGAAACGCTGAATTACAAAATTGCTTCTGTAGCGGCGGTCTGCGACCGCCGAGACGGCGGTCATAGAGCGCCGCTACAGTTGTCGCTTCCCGAATTTCACGCCCTTTCCATTTTCGACGCTCGGGATTTGCTGGCCAAGATCGGCATCTCCGCGAACGATTCGATCGCGGAAATGCTGCGCGGCGAAATTTGCGCGCGGCTCAATTATCTTTGCGAAGTCGGCGTCGGCTACCTCACGCTCGATCGGTCAACCCGGACCCTTAGTGGCGGCGAAGTGCAACGCGTTAATTTGACGACCTGCCTGGGCGCGTCGCTTGTGAACACGCTTTTCGTCATGGATGAGCCAAGCGTCGGCCTTCATCCGCGCGACATTGGCCGGCTTGTGCGGGTGATGCATAACTTGCGCGACAAAGGCAACACTCTCCTCGTGGTCGAGCACGAAGAGCAAATTATTCGCGCGGCTGATAATTTGATCGACATCGGGCCGGGCCGCGGTGAGCGCGGCGGTGAATTGGTTTTCAGCGGAGCGCTCGAAATGTTTCTAGCGCATCATCTCACGACCGAAAGGGGAGCGCCCGCTTCCAGCGGGCAAATCGCGGCATCCCTGCCGCGAAAACCTGTTCCCGGCGTTCGGCAAGATGCCGAACGCAGCACGCAAGATGCGCGCGCTCCCCACTCACTGACACGCGATTATCTCAGC
>QHRC01000196.1:19299-19663 GCA_003219995.1 Verrucomicrobiota bacterium | reverse complement strand
AACCATTCCGCTGGTGGTTCTGCCGCTGGTCAGCTTCGCGATCACCGTTTGCGTGCAGTTGATCATGCTGCTGGAAACCAGCGTAGTCCTCATATTCCACGGAATGAGTCCGGCGACGACGTGGGCCAACGTACCGTTCTTTCAGAGCTGGTTGGTGCTGCTCTACGGTCTCGTCGCCCTGGCGCTCTGGCACGCGCCGATCTACGGCTGGCTGTTGCTGGTCTCGGGCTGGGCTCGGCGCGCGACATTTCTTTGGGCTGTGTTGCCAGTTATCGCGATCCAAATCTTCGAGAAAATTACGTTCGGTACTTCGTATTTCGGTTCGTTCGTGAAACACCGTCTCTTCGGATTCGCGCCGGACGCT
>QHRC01000196.1:0-19070 GCA_003219995.1 Verrucomicrobiota bacterium | reverse complement strand
CCACAAAAGCGTCACCGCGTTTCAAAGCCAGAATCGCCGGTCTCTTTGATTTGCTCGAAGGTCTGACGTCCGGATTCGGCCAGGTGATCGTTCCTGGAATGCTCGTTGTTTCGAGCAATGCCGCGGCGACAGCGGCCAACATCCTCGCGCATGGGCTGTTGTTTCGGTTCTCTATTCTGGCCGCGCTCATTGGCGTTGCGTGTCATACCGCATGGACCTTTCTCTTCTATGAGCTGTTCAAGCCTGTGAACACAAGTCTCTCTTTACTAGCGGCGTTCGTTGGTCTCGTGGCGATCGCTATTCAGGCTTGCAGCAGCGTTCTAGCAGCCTCTTTCAAGTCGCCCCGCTGATAGTAATGGAAGCTGGGCAGTCATTCGGCGCATTCAACGTCGACCAGTTACAGGCGCTGACCTTCATCTTTCTACGATTCAGCGCGCGGGCGTTCATCACCTACCTGGCGTTCTTTGGAATTTGGTGCGTGCTAATCGGCTACCTCATTTTTAGGTCGACTTTCATGCCTCGAATTCTCGGCGTGCTGGAGGCGCTTGCGGGCTTGTGCTGGCTGACCTTCCTATGGCCGCCCCTCGCTCATTACCTTTCGCCTTACAATCAAGCCCTAGCCGCACCTGGAGAACTATCGCTGATGCTGTGGCTGCTCGTGATGGGCGTGAACGTTCAACGATGGAACGAGCAGGCTAGCTCCGCCGCCCATCACAGATCACTCAACTCAAACATTCACATAAGGAGAAACGAATGAGCGCAAACCTAACAACAGAATCGACTGCAGAAAAATCGCCACGCCGCAAAGGTAGGATTCGCCGAGTCCTCAAACGCGTCTTTTATCTGATCATCGTACTGATCGGAGGCTTCGCCATCTACGCTTGGGCTACTGGCGCTCGGCAAGAACCTATCGACACAGGAGAACCACACATGAAAGCCGTTGTCTATACCAACTATGGATCCCCCGACGTTCTCGAGATCAGGGACGTCAAGAAGCCGACTCCTAACGACGACCAAGTTTTGGTCAAAGTTCGCGCGGCTTCACTCAATCCACTGGACTGGCATTTCATGGAAGGCACGCCCTACATCATGCGCGCGCTAGGGGCTGGCCTGCGCAAACCAAAGGATCCACGACTAGGTGTCGATCTTGCCGGCGAAGTCGAAGCGGTTGGCAAGAACGTAACCCAGTTCAAACCAGGCGACGAAGTGTTCGGCACCGGACACGGCGCCGCTTTCGCGGAGTATGTATGTGCTGGCAAAACCAAACTCGCGCTGAAACCAGCTAATCTTACATTCGAACAGGCAGCGGCAGTGCCTGTGGCGGGATTGACTGCGTTGCAAGGTCTTCGCGACAAGGGAAAGGTTCAGCCCGGGCAAAAAGTGTTGATCAACGGCGCGTCTGGAGGTGTGGGAACCTTCGCCGTCCAAATCGCAAAGTCGTTCGGTGCAGATGTGACTGGCGTCTGCAGCACCAGGAACCTGGACATGGTTCGCTCCCTCGGCGCAGATCACGTCATTGATTACACGAAAGAGGATTTCATGAAAAGCACCGAACGTTACGACGTCATTCTCGACAATGTTGGAACGCAGCCGTTGTTAGGATTCAAGCGGGTCTTAAAGCCCAAGGGAATCTATGTCCTAATCGGAGGCGGAGGACCAAACGATGGCCGGATCGTCGGTCCGATGGCTCGCCCGATCAAAACGATGCTGATGTCACCGTTCATCAGCCAGAAGATGGGCATGATGCTGGCGGAAATCCGCCAAGATGACCTGACTAAAATGAGCGATCTCATGCAGGCCGGAAAGGTGACACCAGTAATCGACCGGACTTACCCGTTAAGTCAGATACGTGAAGCTATGAAGTATCTGGAAGCAGGGCACGCTCGCGGAAAAGTGATCCTAACTGTCGAACAAGAGAACAAAACCTAACCTAGCAAACGAAACTCATGAAAACAATCAGAACTCTTAGCACATGTTCATTCCTACTTGCTGGCTCGCTTTTCGCATCCCCTTTGCAGGAACAAAATAAAGCGGTTGCCAAAAGCGCCTTTGAAGAAATTCTCAGCAATGGGCACTTCGAACTGGCGGATCAGCTCTATGCCAGGGATTTTGTTAATCACGGCGTTCGCCATGATGCGAGCCTGGAAGAAGACCAAGCAGCATTGAAAGGCTGGCACCAGGCGTTTTCCGACGTGGTTATCGAACCGAGGAAGTTGATCGCTGAGGGCGATCTCGTCACCGTTTACTGGGTCGCTCGCGGCACCAACACCGGCACCGGAAACGGGCTTCCCGCGACAGGAAAGAAAGTAGAATTGGCTGGCATCACCATTTGGCGAATCGCCGATGGAAAGATCAAAGAAGAATGGTCCGCCTTCGATCAGCTTTCAATGATGCGCCAACTTGGCCTTTTACCGCCCGAAACCAAATGAACGACCGCATCTAGCGAGACGATGCCGTCCCTGCAGTTGATCTCTCTCGTTAGGAGGAAGTGAAATGACAGTTCGCAACATCGACAACTCACAACGCACCGCGGCAAAAGTCGCGGGAATTAGCGGCCTTCTCACGGTGGCGATCGTCGTGTTCGCCAACTATGTGCTGCTCAACCCTCTCATCGTTCCAGGCAATGCGGTGGAAACCGCTCGGAACATCGTCGCGCATGAAACACAATTTCGTATCACCGCCGTCTGTTTTCTCATTTACAGCGCAGGCGTTGTCGTTCTACTCGCGGCGCTCTACCTGATCCTTAGGCCAGTAAATCAAGGCCTCGCATTGGTAGGCGCATTGTTCCGCCTGGTATTTGCCCTGTTGTGGCTTCTTACGACGCTCAACATGTTAGGAGCGCTGCGGCATTTGGGTAGCGCTAGCTACTTGCAAGTGTTCGAGGCCGATCGATTACAGACTCTGGCGAGACTGCATCTGGCGGCAAATTTTGACGACTACTACGCCGGCCTGCCTTTCTTTGGGTTGGCCGCCACGGTTTGCAGTTATCTGTGGCTTAAGTCGAACTACATCCCCAAGTCATTGTCGATCTTTGGCCTCATCTCGTCGGCGTGGTGCGTCGTGTGCGCTACTGGTTCGACTCACCGATTGCTCTTTTCGAATTAGCACTGAGTCTATGGCTTCTCTTTAAAGGATTAAAGCTATCGGAAAGCGGTGAGCCCGTTTCAGCAAGAAGTTGAAATAAAGGCGGAGAAAAGAAATGAACTCAACCAAGAAACAAGCAAGAGTTGCGGGACTTCTGTATCTGTTGGCCAGCATCATCGGCTTCTTTTGCCTCGCCTATGTCCCGGGCAAGCTGATCGTATCTGGAGATGCAACGGCCACAGCCAATCGCATTCGCGCTTCCGAGACCCTTCTCCGCCTCGGTATCGCCAGCGAACTGATTGCCTTTACCATTTTCATTTTTGTAGTTCTGGCTCTCTACCGCTTATTCAAGGCGGTTAGCGAGAAACATGCGGTGGCGATGGCCACCTTGCTCTTGATCTCCATCCCTATCTCGCTTCTCAATCTACTCAACGAAATCGCTGCGCTGGTGCTCGTCAGCGGTGCCAGTTTCCTGTCGGCATTCGAAAAGGGTCAGCTGGACGCTCTGGCCTATATGTTTCTCCGTTTGCATGGCCAGGGATTTATCGTTGCGCAAATCTTCTGGGGGCTTTGGCTATTTCCGTTCGGGATTCTTGTCATTCGATCCGGTTTCATTCCTCGCTTCTTAGGCTACTTGCTGTTCATCGCAGCTTCCGGCTATCTGGCGAGTTCCTTTACCTCCCTGCTTCTGCCATCGTACCGGCATCTTGTTGACCAGTTCGCGATGGTCCTTGAGGCCGGGGAATTGCCGATAATCTTTTGGCTTCTGATCTGGGGTGCAAAAGTGCCACTAGATCGTCCACCGCTTGATCCGGCTATTGCTTAACGAAATGAATGACGATCCTCTGGCTCGCGCTCTCGTATTTGTATTGAATTGAATTATGATCGCGATGCGCGAGCCATCTAAATTCCTTTTTATGAGCGGCGGCTTTTTCGAGGAGTTGCAGCGTCGAAAAGTTTATCGAGTCGCAGCCGCCTACGTCATTGCGGCAGGATTCATCATTCAGATGGGATCGGCAATTTTGCCGGCATGGGAATTGCCGAATTGGACATTCCGCTTGGTGGTGGTGCTCTTACTGATCGGATTTCCCATCGCATTGATTCTTGCCTGGGCCTTCGACGTGACTCCAGAAGGAATTCGAGCAACAGAGAAAACCGCCGCCGAAACGTACCTTCGTCGCAACATGATCATCCTTGCTGCGATCGGCGTGATCGTTTCGGCAGGTGCAGGTTTTTTCCTCTTGCCGCGGACCTCCGCCCGCAACATCGACAAGTCAATTGCAGTGCTACCCTTCGAAAATCTGAGCGGCGATCCAGATAATGCCTATTTCGCTGACGGCATGCAGGACGATATTCTGACGAACCTCTCAAAAATCGGCGATTTGAAGTTGATTTCGCGGACGTCAGTCATGTCGTATCGCGGCAGCGGGACACGCAACGCCCGCGACATTGGCAAGGCGCTGGGCGTGGCCACGCTTGTGGAAGGCAGCGTTCGCCGCATCGGCAACCGGGTGCGCGTGAACGTGCAGCTGATCAATGCCAGCACCGACGAGCACATTTGGGCGGAGGATTACGACCGCGATTTAACCGACGTATTCGCCATTCAAACCGATCTTGCACAAAAAATTGTCTACACGTTGCAGGCGAAGCTTTCGCCGAATGAAAAAGCGCGGCTCGATCGCCGGCCGACACAAGATCCCAATGCTTATCTGTTATTCGTACAAGCGCACGATTACGCCAACCGCACGGACATGTTTCGCGATACATCGTTGAAAGCCGAGTCGCTTTTCGAACAAGCGATCAAGCTCGATCCAAACTTTTCCCTTGCCTATGCCGGTCTCTCCATGGTGGAGAGCTGGGTGTATCACAGCTTCGACCCGCTACCGGCCCGGCGTGACAAAGCGCGTCTCAACGCTGATGAGGCCTTGCGATTGCAACCGGATCTGCCGGAAGGACATCTCGCACTCGGTTTCTCTTATTATTATGGCGATCGAGATTACCAGCGCGCGCTCGCCGAGTTCGAAATCGCCAAGCGCGGTCTGCCGAATGAAGCCCAGGCTTACCTGGCCATCGGCGCAATTCAGCGGCGTCAGGGCAAGTGGATAGAATCAACCGAGAATTTGGAAAAGGCGGCGGCACTGGATCCGAAGAACGTGGGCATTCTTTGCAACCTCGGCTATAGCTACATGGCTCAGCGCAATTTCGAAGCCGCGGACAAAATTTTTGATCGTGCAATTGTCGCGGAGCCACAGTCGCTACAGGCGGCTGGAATGAAAGCAGCCGTGGCGATTCAATCGACAGGTGACCTTAGCGCGGTCGAAAAACAATTTTCTTCAGTTCCGCCCGAAGCCGACCCAGCGGGGCTCATCACTTGGATACGGGTTGGGATTTTGACGCTAGAGCGGAAGTTTCCGGAGGCCCTTCAAGTGGTGCAACAATTTCGTGGTGAGACCTTGGCTACCGCTACGACTGCACCTTGCCCGAAGGCTCTGCTTGAGGGGACGCTTTATCTGTATCAGGGCGATAAAGAGAAGGCGCGAATCGCGTACGAGCACGCGCGCGCTGTCGCGGAGAAACTCGTGCGTGAAGCGCCTCAAGATTCCGCTCGACACGGACAGTTGGGTGTTGTGCTTGCTGCGTTGGATCAAAAAGAAGAAGCGATCAACGAAGGCAAGCGCGCCGTCGAATTGTTGCCCGAATCGCAGGACGCCTTTGATGGGCCACAAAGCACCGCAGCGCTCGCCCAGATTTATGCCTGGACTGGTGAATTCGACGAAGCATTTCGCCTGCTTGATCATCTACTCGATGTCCCGAACGGCCTCACTGTCCCAATGCTCAAGCTCGAACCCATGTGGGACCCACTGCGCAAAGACCCGCGCTTCCAAGCTTTGATCGACAAGTACAGCCCAAAGACCTAGCTCCACGGCTTAACCAAAGAAGCGCTTCGCGCCAAAGAAAATGCCGACACGGCCATGACAGAGTTTTGGTCATGGTGATCCGCAGACCGAATGCAGCCAACCGAAATGACACTCCGCACGGAAACAACCTGTGACACACTGCGTTGGTTCGAATCATTGCCGCCGGATCGTCAGGTGCACATGAAAGCTGGCCTGTCGCCGGCCGCGAAGCCGAAGTCCTCGCAGCTTGGCACGCACAGCAGAAGAAGTAACTACTTGGTTGGGGGCGATGGGATGGTCGCAGCCTCGGTGTTTCTGATCCTGCAGCTCCCGCGGTAACAATGCGCACGTTTTTCTCGAGTTTGCGCAACCGCGCAGTCGATGTGCGCGCCAATGAAGTGCGGGCGATGTGGCTCGGGTTCCTTTTCAATTTCGTTGTCCTCGGCGGCTATTACGTCATCCGCCCGATCCGAGACAATATCGGCGCGGAGAGCGGAATCGAAAATCTCTCCTGGATGATCACAGCTGTGCTTGTGACCATGCTCGTGGCCAATGCGCTCTTCTCCGCCATCGTCGCGCGCATGTCTCGGCGAAGATTCATCCCCATCGCCTATCGATTTTTCACTGCCAATCTCATCATCTTTTACATTCTTATGCGCACGCTCGCGCCCGCTCAGCAAACCTTGGTCAATTACAGTTTTTTTGTCTGGGTCAGCGTTTTCAACTTATTCGTCGTAACGGTTTTCTGGGCTTTCATGACTGACCTGTTCAACAACGAACAGGGCAAACGACTTTTCGGTTTTATTAGTATTGGCGGCGCGTTAGGCGGAATGGTTGGGCCGGTTGTGACCGCTCTGCTCGTGCAAAGAATTGGCGCGGCCAATTTGATTTTGGTTAGCGCTGCGATGCTCGAAATCGCAGCACAATCCATCCGATTTTTCCCCGCTGACTTCGCGCGACAAGATCGACATGATGTGTCGGCTGAAAAGGCCATCGGTGGAAGCGTTTGGTCCGGGATCACTCATATTTTCCGCTCGCCCTACTTGTTCGGTTTGTTTGTGTTCATTCTGCTCTACACTATCACTTCGACTTGGGCTTACTTTCAGCAATCGGATTTGACCCGTTTTCAAATCCACGATCGTGTCGTCCGCACGGCGTTCCTGGCCAGGCTCGATTTTTTCGTCAACTCGCTCGAATTGTTAGGCCTGCTTTTTCTCACCGGCCGATTACTCAAATGGTTCGGAGTGGGGATTACTCTGGTATTAATGCCCACATTGAGCATGCTTGGGTTCATCGCAATTGGTTTCGTCCCGTTGCTCTCGCTTCTTGCTGTTTTTCAAGTCTTGCGGCGGGCTGCGACCTTCGCTATCACCCGCCCAGCGCGCGAAGTCCTCTTCACCGTTTTGCGGCGCGAAGATAAATACAAAGCCAAAAGCGTCATCGACACTTTTGCCTATCGCGTCGGCGACCAAATAGGCGCTTGGACTTATCGCGGGTTTCACAGCGCGGGTCTCGGGCTAAGCGCGATCAGTTTTATCGCCGTGCCAGTGATCGCCGTATGGTGTGCGCTCAGTCTGTGGTTGGGACGCCGCCAAGCGGCGTTAGCTGGCGACCGCGTGAAAACAACACACGACGAACCGTGACGCGGAGCCTACGGGGCTCGAACCCGCAACCTCCGCCGTGACAGGGCGGCGCTCTAACCAATTGAGCTAAGGCTCCTCGCGAGATGAGATTGTAGAGGCGGCTGTCCTCAGCTGCAAGCAACGGGACGTCGCATCCAGCAACTGTGCTTTCGGCAGCGCGCGTCCCTCTTCCCGATCTTTTCCGCAACGCCAGATCGACATGAGGGGTTGAACATTCGGGCAGCATCCACGGTCGAAGATTGCGCAGGGAGCATGACAAAGTTATAATGACAACCGGTTCGGCGGATTGACCCAAACCAATAAGATGAGCGACGAGCGCAGCGAAGGGCGAGAGGGACGCGAAGATAATTCGGGCGCGCACACGCTCCTCGATTCGTTCGATCGCATCATCGCGCTCCTGCCCCCGGGCGATTCAGTCCGGCGTGAACTTCTCGATCTTCGCCCGGACGTTTCAAATTACGAAGAGACGATCGTCGAGGCGCGACGCATGATCGAGAAGCTCGAGGAAGTGGTGAAAAAAGTGACGTCGCCGGCCAACCGCATCGGCACTTTTCTCGGCGCGACTTCCAAAGACACTGCGCACATTGTCGTCGGGGGCGCGGATTATTATTGCAATGTCGATCCGCGTATTCCGCTGGCGAAATTGAAAAAAGGAACGCGGGTGTTGGTCAATGAAGCGTTCGTCATCGTCGGCGATCTTGGATTTGAAACGGCCGGCCCGGTGGCCAAGATCACGGAGGTGATTGGCGAAGATAGGTTGCGCGTCGGTTCCGAGCATGGAACTCACTCGATGGTGTTGCAACGTTCGGCCGATTTGGCCACATCGGCATTGAAATCGGGCGACGAAGTGCGGGTCGATTCAAACTATCGCATGGCGCTGGAGATGCTCTCGAGCGCCAAATCGCACGAGCATTATCTCGACAGTGTGCCCGAGCTGCCGTGGGAAAGAGTCGGCGGCCAGGAAGCGGCCCTGCAGGCGATCAAGGACGCGATCGAGCTTCCGCTCTTGCATGTCGATCTTTTTAAAAAGTTCCAGCACGCCACAACGAAAGGTTTTCTTCTCCACGGTCCGCCTGGTTGCGGCAAAACGCTCATCGGCAAAGCGACTGCCTACAATTTAACGAAACAGCTTCGCGCAAAAACCGGCGTGGAGATGCGCGAATATTTCATGCACGTCAAAGGTCCCGAGATTTTGAACATGTGGGTGGGTGAATCGGAGCGGATGGTGCGCGAAATTTTTGCGACCGCGCGGGAAAAGCGACGGGAAGGTTTCATGCCTTTCCTTTTTATCGACGAGGCCGAATCGATTCTCGGGACGCGCCGCGCCTCGCGTTACTCGAATATTCTTTCGACGCTCGTGCCGATGTTCTGCTCGGAAATGGACGGGATCGATTCGCTTAACGATGTCGTGATTATTCTCGCTTCCAATCGGGCCGACCTGATTGACCCCGCCATCCTGCGTCCCGGACGGATCGATCGCAAAATAAAAGTCAATCGTCCGAACAAGCAGGGCGCGCGAGATATTTACCGAATTTATCTGACAAACGATTTGCCATACGACGGAGCGCTGACCAAGGAGAGTGCCATGATCGGTGAGGCGATCGAGCGATTGATTGATCGTTTGCTTGAGAACCAATTTGCCCGCCGCGAGGAAAATAAATTTCTTGAGGTAACGCTGCGCAGCGGACGAAAAGAAGTTCTCTATCGCAGCGACTTGCTCAGCGGTGCGATCATAGCCTCCATTGTTGAGCGTGCCAAGGCGATCGCGATCAAACGCGCGATAGTGACGCAACAGGAAGAAGGAATTCGCGAAGACGATCTGCGCGTCTCCTTCAACGCCGAGTACATCGAGAACGACATCTTCCCGCCGACCGACGTGACCGAGGAGTGGCTCAAGCTTATTGATTACGATCCCGAAAATGTGGTGAAGATCGCGCCGGTGAAGCCAATGTCCGACGCGCGATCGCGCACATCATCCGGCGTCATCTGATGCCTCTGCGCCCTCCCAAGGTTTGTAGGGGAAGCTGCTAGCTTCCCATGCATATGGCTCAAATGGCCGAACCGCCGCGATTGTGGGAAATTAAATTACCTTGGGAAGCGAGAATCATTTATTTTGTGACCTTGTGTGTCCGAGATCGGCACGAGGTTCTGGCGAATGGCAGAGTATTTGCGGCAATCAAGACGACCATCGATCAGCTTCGACGCTGGGACGTGCTGGCTGGCGTCGTCATGCCTGACCATGCGCATTGGATCGTGGCGCCGCAACTGGATCGAGAAATTTCCGTTGGGGATTTTGCAAACGCATTCAAGCGCCTCCTGCGCAAAAATCTACGGGATCAAAAATGGGAATGGCAGCGCGGATGTTTTGATCGGCTCTTGCTCTCAGACGAGAACCTGCGCAATGAGTGGATTTATGTGCAGGATAACCCGGTACGGGATGGATTAGTGGAAAGAGCGGAACTGTGGCCGTACCGCTTCGATTTCATTAACAATGAGGAAGGCAATCTGTAGGGGAAGCTGTCAGCTTCCCATCCGCGCAATGGAGATTCGGGAAGCCAACGGCTTCCCCTACAGGGATTACGATCTCGCTACGCCATGAAACGCGTCTTCGGACTCGAGACCGAGTACGGCATCACGGTCAGTGGCGCGGAGAATGTCGATGTTGTGGCGGAGTCGATCGAGCTGGTACGGCGCTACACCGAGCACGGCGCGCTCATGAAATGGGATTACGAACTGGAGGATCCGCATCTGGATGCGCGCGGTTTTCGTGCCAGGGAATTGCTCCAGGACACTGATGAATCGGCTTACTACGAGATCGACAAGAACCGCCCACTCAGTTTCGAGGAAATCAAAAGCGATCTTGTCCTTTCAAACGGCGCGCGTTTTTACAACGATCACGCGCATCCCGAATATTCCACGCCGGAATGCAGCATGCTCAGGCAAGTTGTCGCGCAGGACAAGGCCGGCGAACGCATCCTGGCCGAGTGCGCGCGGCGTCGAAACGCAAAACTTCCCGCGAAACTTCCGCCGGGGTGCGAGGTTCGTCTTTACAAAAATAACACCGACTTTGTCGGGCACAGCTACGGTTGTCACGATAACTACTTGATGCGCCGCGATGTGGCGTGGGACCGGCTCGTTACCGCTATCCTGCCGTTTCTGATCACACGCCAAATTTTTTCGGGCGCCGGAAAAATGGGCATCGAAGCCGAGAGCGCGGCGAGTCAGCCCGACGTATATCAGGTCTCGCAGCGCGCGGATTTTTTCAGCGTCATCGTGAGCATCGACACGATGAACCGGCGGCCGCTCATCAACACCCGCGACGAACCGCATGTCGATGCCAGCCGTTATCGACGCTTCCACGTTATCCTGGGCGACTCAAACATGAGCGAATGGGCGACGGCGATGAAAATCGGGACGACCGCACTCGTGCTCGATCTGATTGAACGGGGCGAGGCGCCACAGCTTGAAATTGCGCAGCCGATTAACGCGAACAAATCGATCAGCCGCGACGAGACCTACGATTGGATCATCGAGCTCACGGACGGGCGAAAGATTTCTGCCATCGACGTCCAGCGCATTTATCTGCGAGCTGCCGCCAAAATGGAAATCTCGGAAGATCGACAATGGATTTTGCGCGAATGGGAAAATGTCCTCAATGATTTACAGCGCGATGTGATGGCGACGCGGGATCGCGTCGATTGGACGGCCAAGAAATTTCTGCTCAATGCGTTGCAGGAAGAAGAGAAACTTTCCTGGGGCGACCCCTGGTTACAATCGATTGATCTCGAATATCACAATGTTGATCGTGAGCGCGGATTGTATTACGAGCTGGTTCGTCAAAGCTCGATGCGCCGCGTTGTGACGGAAGACGAAATCAAGATGTCGATCTTTACCCCGCCGGAAACGACGCGGGCATTTTTCCGCGGCCGTTCGGTCGCGCGCTTTAACGACGAAATCTCCTCGATTCAGTGGGACGAAATAGTTTTCGCAAACGGATCGCAGTCCCGCCGCGTCGCTTTACCGGAAGCAGTTGTGGATGCGCGCCTCGATGCACTCAACCACGCCGCGCGCAATGGCAAAGATTTCGCTGAGTTTATGAAAGCGCTCAGCGCGATTGATTAGGTAGGGCTATTTGACCCCAATGCCCGAGGGCGGTTCGGTGAACCCCTTCGCTCACGACCAGGTGATCAGACGCAGCTCGTGTCTTTGCATAAGGTGCGGGTGCGTCGGGACGACACGAACACTGAATCCGTATGCGCCGCTCTCGGACGCCGGAACTGACCCCTGGTAGAGATAATTGCCGTCACCATCGACTTGGCTGCTTTGATCGAGAACGGTGGCGGTGGGATTACGAATGCCGCCGTTATCGGCTTCGCCGTGGTAGGCTTCGACGCGAACGTGTCTCGGATCGACCGCGCCGAGATGAATGCGCGCGCTGAGCTGCAGCGATTCGCCGACCGAAATGTTTTGTCGATCTTGATTGCCGACTTGCACGTCCTGAATACGGACCTGTGGCCAATCTTTGCGAATGGCCGCTTTCCACTGGCTCAATTGCGTCGCGGCGGCGCAACTGTCGCGCGAAAAGCCCTCGTGTGATTTAGCGGCGGGAATGTAGAGCCGCTCCGCGTATTCCTTCACCATCCGGTGCGTGTTGAAGGCGGGCGTAATGCTGCGAATTGTTTCGCGCATCAATTGTAACCAGGCGAGGGGAAGTTTGCCGTCCGGTTTCGCGTAATATAGCGGGATGATCTGGTTTTCGAGCAGTTGGTAAAGACTGCTCGCATCGACTTCGTTTTGAAACTCGACCGTGCCGTTATCGAGCTCGGGGCCAATTGCCCAGCCGTTGTTACCGTTGTAACCTTCGCGCCACCAGCCATCGAGAACGCTAAGATTGATCCCCGCGTTCGGCGCCAATTTCATTCCACTTGTGCCGCTCGCTTCCAGCGGGCGCAACGGATGGTTGAGCCACAGATCGACACCCTGGACGAGACGACGGGCGATGTAGCTGTCATAGTCCTCGATGAAAACGATGCGGTTTTCGAAGCCTGTTTCGCGACTGAATTTGTAGACTTCCTGGATGAGCGCCTTCCCAGCTTCATCACGGGGATGGGCTTTGCCCGCGAAAATAAACTGCACCGGCCGTGTCGTATCGTTCAGCAATCGACGGAGCCGATCCTTGTCGCTAAATAAAAGCGCGCCGCGTTTGTAAGTCGCGAAACGCCTAGCGAATCCGATCGTCAAAATCTCCGGATCCATAATGAGATTGACGTTGCGAATTGCTTCCGGCGATTCGCCGATACGCTCCCTGCGCATGCGGACACGCTCGCGCACGAACTCGATGAGACGAAGCTTGAGCCTTTGGTGTGTCTCCCAAAGGTGCGCGTCGGGAATGTCGCTGACGCGGCGCCAGAAATCTGGCTCAGTGAGATGCTCTTCCCAATCGCCGAGGTGCTTGCCGTAGAGCTCGGAAAACTCCGGTGCCATCCAGGTCTTGGTGTGAATGCCGTTGGTGATGCTGACAATCGGCACTTCGTGGACAGGGACACCGGCCCAGACATCTTTCCAAAGTGAGCGACTCACTTCACCGTGCGATTTGCTCACGCCGTTCGCGTGCCGGCAGCGCCAGGATCGTCATGCTGAAAGGGTCCGAACGATCGACGCGCGTCTGGCCGAACGAGAAAAGTTCGTCAAACGGGATGCCCAGCTCCCTGGCGAAGTCGCCGAAATATTTCTTCATCATCTCGCGCGGGAAAGAATCATTGCCCGCCGGCACCGGCGTATGGGTGGTGAAGACGTTGGCTGCGGCCGCCACTTGCAGTGCGGAATAAAAATCGAGCTTCTTCGCGACTACGCTAAGGCGAATGCGTTCGAGCGCGAGGAAGGCCGAATGGCCTTCGTTCATGTGAAAGACTTCCGCCTCGATCCCGAGCGCGCTCAATGTTTTGACCCCGCCGATCCCAAGCATGATCTCCTGGCGCATTCGCATTTCCAGATCGCCGCCATAGAGCTCGGCGGTGATCAACCGGTCCTCGGCATTGTTTTCCGGAGTGTCGGTATCGAGAAGATAAAGGCTGACCCGGCCCACCTGCAGCTGCCAGATCTTGGCGAAAACTTCGCGGTCCAAAATTGGTACGGAGACGAGCAGTTTCGCGTCGCCGCGACGCATCTCGCGGATCGGCAGGTGATGAAAATTTTGATTCAGGCTGATCGCCTGTTGCGCTCCATCTTTGTCGATCTCTTGCTTGAAATAACCATGGCGATAAAGCAGGCCGATCGCGACGAAGTTGAGATCGAGGTCGCTGGCCGATTTGCAATGGTCGCCCGCCAGAATGCCCAGGCCGCCGGAATAATTTGGGATCGATTCGTGAAAACCAAATTCGGCCGAAAAATAGGCGACCGGATTTTTGATCGCACTGCCCGCTCCCGTTTTTCCATAAGTCTCTCTACGCTCAAGATAATTGCGGAATGCGTCGTGAACCTGCTTCAACTCGCGCAGAAAAGCCTTGTCCTGCGAAACTTCTTCGAGGCGTGATTGGCGCGAGAGCTGAAGCATGCGTACGGGATTGTGATTGGTCCGATTCCAGAGCTCGGGGTCGAGGTGCCGAAAGAGGCGGCGCGCGGAAGGCTCCCATGTCCACCAAAGATTGAAGCTCATCTCGCGCAACGGCTCGAGCGTGCCCGGCAGAGTTGGCGTCACATTATAAGTTTGAAAGGTCGGCATGCGTGCGCAGCGGAAGAATTTGAGCGGGAGTTAATCAGGAAAAGTTCGTGCGGCAAGTCTTGCCTCGAAGGAAGATGTCGATCTCTGATGCATAACGTGGGCCAATCCCGCTCTTATTGCACGAAGCGGGCCGGCGACTTCAACGACATCTTTTTCGGTGCGATTGCAAGTCCGGCGAAAAAGCCGGCGATCAACCCGCACAGATGCGCCGCCATGCTGACTTGTGGCGTGGATAGATCGAATGCGACCTGAATAACAACGATCATGGCGATGTTGGTCAAACGCTGCCGGGCGTGCGGCACGTGCTGATGACGAAGTAAAAATCCCGCCCATGCGCCGGCGATACCCATCACACAGCCGGACGCGCCGACGAGCTGTGCGGCGTGAACGAAACCAATCATGGTAAGCAGTACAACGCCCGCACTTGATCCAAATCCGGAAATTAAATAACAGGCCGCAAACCGCAACGCCCCGATCGATCGCTCCAGCGGCGGGCCAAGAACGTAAAGTGCAAAAAGGTTGAAAAAGAGATGCGCGAAACCCGCATGTAGAAAAAGCGCCGTGAAAAGACGCCAGTACTCGCCCTGCACCACAACTGCATAAGGGTCGAGCGCGCCGAGCTGGCGCAAAATTCCGGGATCGGTCCAATCACCGAATGAAATCTCGAAGAGAAACACTGCAATATTCAGGAAAATCAAGACCAGGACGGCGGGCGCGTCCCAGAGACGACGATGTCGCCGAACCCGGCGGAGCCGGGCAGCTCCTTCAGTAGACGCCACCCGCTCGCCACAAGGAGATGGATAGAAGGAGCTGGGCGACGCAGGTGATTGATCTAATCGGCTGCCCGTTGGGCGCGAAACGAGTCGATCTTGCTCTCTTATGCCAGATTGGATCGGCGGGAGTGAGACCGCATTTTCACCATTCTGACGCGATTCCAAGGCGCGAAAAAAAGTAAGCTGCTCGCGCAGCTCTGAGCTGGGATGGAGAATTTGGAGCGTAGCAGCGAGTCTTCTCGCTGATCGGTAGCGATGTTGCGCGGCGAGCTCGGTTACCTTTCGCAGGCCGACCGCCGGAATAAATAAGAGTGCGAACCAGGCACCGCCGCCGATGTATCCAGCCTGCTGCCGGAAAACAACCCAGGATGCAGCCGTGCTCGCGAGAACGATGAGAGCGGCGATGCGCCAGCCGTGATAAGCTCCGCCAGGACGCCAAGCGCGCGCCAAAACCAGCAACGGCGAAATCACCGCGATGAAGAGAAAAATGTGATTCAAGTCTACCATGTCGCCGAACCCACCGGAGGCGGGCAGCTCCTTCAAATTTCACAATCACGCGATTGGCGCGGCGAAGCAAAATAGAAGAAGCTCGCCGCGCCGAGCTGATTGAATCAATCGGCTGCTCTCTGAGCGCGTAGCGGATCGATCTTAGCGATGAGAGCGTAGTTTGATTGAAAGTTGGACGTTGAACGCTGAGCATTCGAAGTTCAACTTAAGAAAGAATGCGCATTTCCGTTCTCTACTATCTCGACGTTATCTCCTCTTGGTGTTTTTGGGCAGAGCCGGCCTGGGCGGAATTGAAAAAACGTTACCAAGGCAAAGTGGAATTCGGTTGGAAGATCGCGCTGCTCGACAAGATCGGATTGCCGGTTTCGCGTGCGCAGGAGGCATGGTTTTATCGACGTAGTGGGGTGCTCATGCGCTCGCCATTTATGCTGAGCACCGTGTGGTACGATGAACCTATCCGGTCGGAATATCTAGATTTTGGAATTACCGACGATCGCGTTCGGCTTGCCCTCGCCTACGCGGGGTTGCGCGAGGGAAAGCGGACCGGTGAATGGCAAATAGCCGCTGAGATCGGCGCACGCGCCGCGAAGCTCGAGGTAAAAGAATTACTCGAGCGCGCGCGTTCGCCGGTTGTTGAAGCGCGGGTGCGGGCGGACACGGCCGACTTTCATTTGTTGCAAGTGACGCAGCGGCCCACCTTCGTCCTCGACACCGAAATTGGGGATCGCGCGGTCTTTTCCGGCTTTGCGAAATTGCCACCACTGGTCTCGGCGCTCGACGCCATGCTTGACGACGCCGAAGCTTATACGGCGTTTGCCGCCCATTTCGGCGCGCCACCTGCTCAATGAAAACAAGATCGACAATCAGATTCATCTTGCCAGCGCAGAAATGTTGCCTACAACTTCCCTTCGGCTCGCGATTTGCGGGCCCGTCGTCGCGGTCATCGCAGCCGGGGCGAGGTCGAGTGTGTCAGCGTTTTGCGAAAGCCGAACGTTGAGATTTGCGATGAGTGAAATAACGGCGTTACGGTGCACTCCCGCCTCGCCGGCCAGGAGCTTGATTTAATCTGCAACCACAATTTCGTGTCAACGGCCGGATTCGCGCCCGCGAAGTCCGGGTCATTTTAGGCTCCTCCGGTCAACAGCTTGGCGTCATGAAGTTGTCCGACGCTTTGCGCGAAGCTCAAGGTCGCGGTCTCGATCTTGTGGAAGTTGCGCCCACCGCGGCGCCGCCGGTTTGTAAAATTGTCGCGCTGGGAAAGTTTCGTTACGACATTTCGAAGCAGGAAAAGGACAAGAAGCCATCCGGCACGAAACTGAAAGAGATCAAGTTCCGGGTGAACATCGACGAACACGACTATCTAACGAAAATTCGGCATGGCGAAGAATTTCTTGAGCGTGGTAATAAGGTGCGCGTGCAACTTCAATTTCGCGGTCGCGAAATGGCGCACCAGGAATTTGGCATGCAACTGATGGAGAAGGTGCGTGACGATCTCTCCGGTATGTCGCAAGTGGAAATGGAGCCGAAGATAACCGGCCGCAATGTCACTATGACGCTTTCGCCGTTGCCGGCGAGCCGCCGGAAAAGGCGCTTTGCGCCGCCGCCGAAAGCAGCGGTTGATTCGCAGAACGGCAGTAGTCTTGAGTAAGGCTTAAGCTGAATCGCTATTCGGTTCTGGCGAAATCTCGGCGGATGTTTCGCTGGGGGTTGGAGCAGCTTCATCCACTCGCAGGATGCGCAGCGCGCGACCGGTTGTTTGGTCGATGTCGATCAAAGCGCCCCGCAGCCGTACTTCTCCGGCCGCGACTGGAAATGACGCGGGCAGATTTGAAATGAAACGCTGCAGGATCGGCTCGATAGCCCGGCCCAGAATGGAATTGACCGGGCCGCACATTCCCGCGTCGCACATGAACGCTGTCCCGCCCGGAAAAATTTGCTCGTCTGCCGTTTGCACATGCGTATGGGTGCCAATCACAGCCGAAACTTTTCCATCGAGAAATCGGCCGAGCGCGATTTTCTCGCTCGTCGTCTCACCGTGGACATCAACAACAATAGTCGCAGTCTCTTCACCCATTTTGGCGACGACTGCTTCGACCGAATGAAACGGGTTCTCCAGAATTGGCTGCATAAATGTGCGTGCTTGCACATTGATCACGCCCACTTTTCCCTTGGCCGTCTCCAGCACGATCGACCCGTGGCCGGGTGCACCGGACGGATAATTGACTGGCCGGAGCAGCCGCGGCTCGAGATCGAGAAACGGAAGGACATCCTTTTGGTCCCAAATATGATCGCCCGTCGTGATCACGGACACGCCTGCGCGTAAAAGCTCAATCGTGATCTTTCCGGTAATGCCGCGACCGCCGGCCGCGTTCTCACCGTTGACGATCGTGAAATCGACCGCGTGTTGTTCCTTTAGCTGCGGCAAGCGCATCATGACCGCCTTGCGCCCCGGCTCGCCAACGACGTCACCCAGGAAAAGTATCGTTAGCATTCGACGAGCATCGTATTAAAGAGAGCGAAATCCAATTCTCGATGTTTCGTTGCGGGGCAGTCCAGATCCGGGTCGTGCTGCTGGCGCTTTGCTTGTCGATCTTTTCGCCGAGCGGTCAGGCTGTCGAGAATCTCGGGACTCTCGGGGCGCATCCGCGGTGGAGCGTGTTGGAAAAATATCAGGAGACGATCACACATGATGACTTCGCACGACTCATTCAGGACGTTTATTGCACGCACGGATTCGGCGAGGGATTGATCAAGATCGACAATGAGTCGGCGCTAATCTTGAAGAATCGTGACGCACAAAGTTTTTTCACCCTGCGTTTTGCCAAGGACGAATCTTCGCGCAAACCAGTGCCGCGACTTTGGCGGCCGGCGAAATCTTTGCCGCTCACGAAACCGGACAAGCCACTTTCCGGTTTACGCATTGCGCTCGACCCCGGTCATCTCGGCGGCAAGTGGGCAAAGATGGAGGAGCGCTGGTTCCAAGTAGATGAGACCACGCCGGTCACGGAAGGCGATCTCACGTTGCGTGCTTCGCGCTTGCTCGCGCAGCGATTGCAAAAACTCGGCGCGAAAGTTTTGTTTGTTCGCAACAGCACGCAGCCAATCACTTCAAAACGTCCGGCTGATTTCAAGGAGCTCGCTAGAAGAATTCTCATCAAGAACGGCGTCCCCCAACCCCGCATGCAGGGGGAGGTTCTCGATCCAAATGACTCGGAGAAAGAACAGACCATTCGCTGGCAAAGCGAAATTTTATTTTACCGCTACAGCGAGATTCGCCAGCGCGCCGTGCTCGTGAATACCAAATTGCATCCCGATCTCGTTTTATGTTTGCACTTTAATGCCGAAGGCTGGGGCGATCCAAAGACGCCGAATCTCGTCGATCCGAATCACCTTCATCTGCTTGTGAACGGTTCGTATTTAAAAGAGGAGCTGGAATTCGATGATG
>QHRC01000195.1 GCA_003219995.1 Verrucomicrobiota bacterium | reverse complement strand
CGGTGGCGATTGACGGGTTCCCTGCCAGCCAGTGGATCGTGCTCGATTATCTGCAGGTGGTCGTGCACGTTTTTCATCAAGACAAGCGCGCGTTTTATAGTCTGGAGGATCTATGGGGCGATGCGCCGCGGGTCGAATGGGAAACCGCCGCGACGGCGCCCTGACTGACTGTCGATCTCAGAGAGATTGTAGCGCTACTTGTGTCAAAGCACCCAATCTATAAATAGGAGCTCGCCGCGGCGAGCTCCTCTACAACTACCGCGGAGATGAAGGCGGATTTGCCCCGGGCGCCGGTTTCACCTCGAGTAACTCGACCTCAAAGATGAGGGTCGAGTTCGGGCCGATGTCCCCACCGATCGCTCGCTCTCCATAAGCCAGGTTCGCGGGAATAAACAGTTGATATTTCGAACCCGCTTTCATCAACTGAAGCGCTTCCGTCCATCCCCTGATCACGCCGGAAACTGGAAAGGTGGCGGGCTGGCCTCGCTTGTACGAACTATCGAATTCCGTTCCATCAATAAGCGTTCCTCGATAGTTCGCTATCACCGTGTCAGTCTCTTTCGGCTGGGCACCACTCCCTTCCTTAAGCACCTTGTACTGCAAACCGCTGGCCGTTGTCTTCACGCCTTCTTTCTTTTTGTTTTCGGTGAGGAATTTTTCACCGTCCGCTCCATTTTTCACACCTGCTGCTTTTTGCTTGTCGGTCATCTCTTTTTCAAATGCTGTCATTGTTTCTTTTACCTGCTCCTCGGTCATCTGGGGTTTGCCGGCCAGTGCGTCTTTCAACCCAAGAACAAAAGTATCAGGATTAATTGTGACATTCTGCTTTTTCAGATTGAAGCCAATGTTCAGACCGATGCTATAGCTGATCTTGTCCTTCGAATCTTTCAGCGGCGTCGACTTGTCCTGCCCAAAAACAGATCCCGTCAGTGAGAGCAGGACCAGAGAAATAATAAAGCGTTTCATAAAAGTGGATTCTCAATGCGTTTGCGCTTTACACTGACCAGCGCAGAAGGGTGCACGCTAATGGATAAAGCTTACCCGTCAAGGAAGCAGAAGCGTTACGCTCGCCTTTCGACCTCGCTTCTTGCCTGTGTCTTATTCATCGGCATTTCGCCGCAGGCTTTTTCGGTTATCACATTGTCGCACGCGGAGGCGCTGCGGATTGGGAAAAGGATCTGGAAAAATGAATGCAACGGCACGGTAGCAGGTCTCACTTCTTGGAATACGGGCGAGGATTTCGCATCTCTCGGCATCGGTCATTTTATCTGGTATCCGGAAGGCAAGCGCGGTCCGTTTGAGGAAAGCTTTCCCAAGCTCATGAAATTCATTTCGGATCATGGCGCGGACGTGCCATCGTGGCTTCAAAATGCGAGAGCCTGTCCATGGCAATCGCAATCTGACTTTCAGCGCGCACAAAATTCACCCGAGTTAAAAGGGTTGCGAGATTTTCTCGTGCAAACTGTCGATCTTCAGGCGCAATTTCTCGTCGACCGGCTCCAGAATGCGCTCCCCAAGATGCTCGAGGAGACAGCTCCGTCCAATCGCGCGCATGTGCAGGAGCAATTCCAACGCATGTCCAATTCGGCGAAAGGCTGTTATGCACTCGTCGATTATGTGAATTTTAAGGGGGAAGGTGTGTTGCATACGGAGCGTTATCGCGGCGAGGGCTGGGGCTTGTTGCAAGTGCTCGAAAACATGCACGGCACCGGCTCGAGCGCAGTTAAGGAATTCGCGCATTCGGCGAGCGCGATTTTAATTCGCCGCGTGAAAAATTCCCCACCCGAGCGAAACGAGTCGCGCTGGTTGCCAGGCTGGATCAATCGCGTGAACAGTTACGCCGGGAATTGATGAAGCAGATTTTGTCGATGAGCATCGGATCGGCAACCATTGCCGCACTTATCGCTGAATCTATCTGCGCGCAGGTGCCGCCGCCAAAAATGCGCAAGCCCGCTGAGCTCATTCACAAACAGGAGCCGATGAAAGTCAATCAGGGGTTGCTCAAGCAAGCCACGACCGATGGAGTCCACATCGTTGTCTCAATTCCAAAACAGCGCGCCTATTTGATGTTAAGCGAGGAGATCGTGATCGACGGCCCGATATCATCCGGCAAGCACGGCCATAGTTCTCCGACCGGCCATTTCACTGTTCTGGAGAAAGATCCGAATCACCATTCTACTCTCTATGGCGACTTTCGCGACAGTTTGGGGCGAATCGTGCGCGCCGGCGTCAGCGCACGCATCGATTCCGCGCCCAGCGGAACGCATTTCGTCGGCGCGGAAATGAAATGGTTCCTGCGACTCACGGTCGACGGCGTCGGCATGCACATAGGCATCCTGCCGGGATATCCGGCCTCGCACGGCTGTATCCGCGAGTCTGCGGAAGGCGCGAAATTATTTTATGACCACGTTAAGGTCGGGACGCTGGTCGATGTGGGAGACTACTAAGATGGAGGACACGCGCCGTCGTGTTCCATTAAACTGGCCTCGACAGCGCGGCGCCCTCCAAACCTCGAGTCACTGGATCAACTTTCTCCGCAGCAACTCAAACGCGGCCTGCGCAGTCAGTTGCTTAAAGGTTTCGCGGTCAGTCGGGAAAAGTAATTTCCTCGCGATGGGATCTTCATCCGGCGAAGCAAGCGCGACATAAGCCGTTCCCACCGGCTTGTCCGGCGAGCCGCCGCCTGGCCCAGCCACGCCGGTCGTCGCGAGTGCATATGTCGATCTAGCACATTGCCGCGCGCCCTCGGCCATTACGCGTGCAACCGGCTCGCTAACTGCACCATGCGTCTCGATCAGTTTTCGATCGACCTTCAACATGTCGATCTTGACCGCGTTTGCGTACGCGACGTAGCCGGCGACGAAAACTTCGGACGCTCCGGGAACGTTCGTCAGTCGATGCGCGAGCAATCCGCCGGTGCACGATTCAGCCACCGCAATCGTCTTCTTACGCTCTGCCAGCAGCCTGACCAGCACTTCCTCGAGAGTTTCATCAGTGGTGGAAAAGATCGACAATCCGAGGTCGTCCCGAATAATTGCGTCGGCGCGCCTTATCCCATCGGCCTCGCCGATGATCCGGACGTCGACCTCCCCAAGCCGCGCGCAGTAACCAAGCTCAATTCCCTCAATGGCGAGAACTTTTTCGCCGATTGCTTCTTCGATAATCGACTCGCCCAGGCAGGCGATTTTGTAAATTCGCCGATCCAGCGCCGTGGGATCTTTTACCATGGGCCGCAAGATCGACATAACCGATTTGCGAAACATCGGCTGAAGTTCGCGCGGCGGGCCCGGCAGCAGGAAAAGATGCGGCGAACTGCTTTGCGCATTGATGTTCGCACGAAAATAAAGCCCAGAGGCACTTCCGTTTTCGTTTGGGAGAATTTGCGCGCCAGTCGGAACATTAGCCTGACGCGCGATGCGCGCAGTCCACTTGAACCCACGGGTCTTATGTCTGTGCTGAAGCCAGGTTAGCAATTCGGCATTTTGCTCTAATTTCAATCCAAGCAGTTCAGCCGCGACCTCGCGCGTGATGTCGTCAGTCGTTGGTCCGAGCCCACCGGTGACAAAAACAATTTCGGTGCGTGAAAATAATTCCGCGAGCGCTTCTCGAATCGCGGCGCCATCGGGAACCGTGCGCTGCTCGTCGATGCGCAATCCCAGCGGAAGAATTTCGCCTGCGATGAAGGCCAGATGCGTATTCTGAACGTCACCCAGCAAAAGCTCGGTCCCGGTATTGAGGAGGGCGACTCTCATGAGCCAAAGAAGGTCCAACGTTCAACGCCCAACGTCCAACTGTAGCCGTCGCCCTCTGGGCAGCGCGCTGCAAGCGTATTTATACGACCGCTCATTGCGCCTCGCTCAGCGAAGCGTCTACAGGATCAGGCCGCGTCTTTATCCTGCTTCTTGCGAACCAGCGGAAGCTTTTTGCCTTCGACCACGGCGCGATTAATCGTGACCTCGGCGATATCCTCGCGGCTCGGAACATCGTACATGATGTCGAGCATGATGCGTTCGAGCAGCGAGCGCAACGCACGGGCGCCAGTCCCTTTCGTAACCGCCTGACCAGCCAGCGCGCGCAACGCATCTTTGGTCACAGTCAAACGCACGCCTTCCATGGAGAAGAGTTTTGTGTATTGCTTGACCATCGCGTTCTTTGTCTCGGTCAAAATTGCAGTCATTTCATCTTCTGTCAGCGCGTCCAACGAGCTTACCACCGGCAACCGGCCGATGAATTCCGGAATCATTCCGAAAGCGAGCAAATCTTCCGGTTCAACGTGTCGAACAGATTCCTTTCGCAATGCTTCCTCCACTTCGAGTGTCGGACTCCCGAAGCCCATTACTTTTTGGCCGATTCGTTTTTGGACAATTTTATCGAGACCGATAAAGGCGCCGCCGCAAATAAACAAAATTTTCTCTGTATTAACCTGGATGTATTCCTGGTGCGGATGTTTACGGCCGCCTTGCGGCGGAACATTGCACGTGCTGCCTTCGAGGATTTTCAAAAGCGCCTGCTGAACTCCCTCGCCGGAAACGTCGCGGGTGATGGAAACGTTGTCAGTCTTACGACCGATCTTATCGATCTCGTCGATGTAAACAATGCCGATCTCGGCCCGCTTCACATCGTAATCCGCATTTTGCAGCAAGCGCAGAATGATGTTCTCGACATCTTCTCCGACATAGCCAGCCTCAGTCAGCGTCGTCGCATCGGCGATGCAAAACGGTACATCGAGAATCTTCGCCAGCGTTTTAGCCAACAGTGTCTTGCCCGAGCCCGTGGGCCCGATGAGGAGAATATTACTCTTCTCAATCTCAACCTCGGCGAAGGGATCCGGCTGAAAGGCGGAAGACGAATCAACCGGCGTTGAAGGCGAACTCTGCAGGACGCGCTTGAAATGATTGTGCACCGCCACCGAAAGCGTTTTCTTAGCGATATCCTGCCCGATTACATATTGATCGAGCGAGCGGCGGATTTCCACCGGCTTTGGCACACGAATGTTGGAAGACTGGCGTCGCGCGTCTTCGTTGAGCTCCTTGTCGAGGATGCTCTTGCAGACGTTGATGCAGCTGTCGCAAATGTAAACGCCTGGACCGGCGATCAACTTGCGCACCTCGGCGTGGCTTTTACCACAAAACGAGCACATGGTCAGGTTCGAGGCGCGGGCCATATTTTTTGCCTTAAGGAGCAGTTCTTATTCCGGAACCTTGCGTGGTAAAGCGGCCTCCGCGACCGCTGCTGAACGGTCCCCCGCGGGAGACGATGCTCCATCAAGCAGCTTCACTTCCTTGCGAGATTTGATCACTTCATCAACCAGGCCATAGGACTTCGCCTCCTGCGCCGACATGTAATAATCGCGGTCGGAATCCAGCCGCACCTGCTCCTCGGGTTTGCCCGTGTGTTGGGCGATGATTTTGATAAGGCGCTTCTTCAATTTAAACATGTAATCGACCTGTCGCTCCACGTCGCTGGCCGCACCCTGGGCGCCACCGGAAACCTGGTGGATCATGATGTCGGAATTCGGCAGCGCGAAACGTTTGCCTTTTGTACCCGCGCAAAGCAAGACCGCAGCCATGCTCGCGGCCATCCCGAGACAGTAGGTCGTCACGTCGCAAGTGAGAAACTGCATCGTATCGTAAACCGCCAGCCCGGCCGTAACCGAGCCGCCCGGTGAGTTGATGTAGATATTGATGTCCTTTTTAGAATCCTCCATTTGCAGGAAGAGCAACTGCGCGATGACGAGATTCGCAATGTGGTCGTCCAGCGGCGTGCCGATAAAAACGATGCGGTCCTTGAGCAGACGCGAATAAATATCGTAACTGCGTTCGCCGCGGCCGGTCTGCTCCACCACCATAGGAATAAGCACCGACTGCGATAAATTTTCGCTAGGCCCACTCATGACTTTTCTTCTGAAACGACTGTCTCTGAAATCGGTTCGATGCTAACATTCGCTTTCAGGAAATCAAGAGTCTTACCGAGCAGAATCTGTTCCGCCAGGCTGTTTAGCCCATCGTGGCCCTCGAGTTCCTTGCGCATTTTGTCGACGGAAACGTCATACCGCGCCGCCTCCTGACGCACGCGAAGATCGACATCTTCGCGCGAGACCTCAATCTTCTCGCGTTCGGCGATTCGGCTCAGAATGAAATTAGTCTTCAACCGCTGCGCCGCGAGAGAACCCGCACCTTCCACGAGCTCTTTCTCTTTGCCCTTGAGGATGTCGTCGGGCACTCCGCGCTCACGGTTGCGATGCACGAGTTCGTTTAACGCCCGTCGCGTTTCATTTTTCAAAAGCGCCGGCGGCAAATCGAAAGTCGTATGCTCGTGCAAGAACTTGACGATCTGCGCTTCCTTCGCACGCTCCATCTCGTGTTCTCTTTCGTGTTCGAGATCGTGCTCGACCATCTGGCGAAGATCGGCAAGCGTTTTCCCGGGGACAAGTTTGGCAGCGAATGCATCATCGACCGGCGGAAGCACTTTCGCTTTGATCTCGTTCAAGGACACCGCGTAGTCCGCCTTCTTTCCGGCCAGCTCGGTCACTGGAAAATCCGAAGGAAACTCCACCTGCACGCTGCGCGTTTCGCCTTGCTTGATGCCGACGATCTGCTCGCAAAATCGCGGCAGAAAATTCTCCGGCCCAAGATGCAGCCAGAATTTCTTGCCGCCGTGCAAGTTCTTGCTCGCGTTCGGCGTAATGTCTCGAATCGGTTTCCCGTCGATCGCACCGTCAAAATCGATCACCGCAAAATCGTCCATCTCCAATCCACGCTCGGGAACATCGACAAAGTCGGCCGATTGCTCGCGCAAACGCTCCAGCGCAAGATCGACATCTTCGTTTGCCACTTTTGCTGAGGGCATTTGCACCGGAATATTTTTATATTCCGGCAACTCAAACTCCGGCGCCGTTACGACGGTCGCACGAAACCGCATCGACTTATCCTCGCCGAATTGCACGTCCTCGAGGTTAGTCAAAGAAGCGACCCGCAACTGCTCCTGAGCGATGGCGTCGTGATAACTCTTCGAGACAAGTTTCTTCGTCACCTCTTCCTGGATCTCCTTGCGAAATCTTTTGTCGATCACTGAACGCGGCGCTTTTCCCGGCCGATAACCCGGAATTTTGGCAAACCGCGCGAAGCTGTTCGCGATCGTGTCCCACTCCTTGGAAACCTCTTCCGGCGGCAATTCGATCCGCAGGGAGTCAGGCTGTTTTTCAATTTCAACCTTCATGAGCCAGCGAGCTTAAAGGTGCGCAATACCATCCGCAAATTCGGTGGGGCGAGACTCTGTCGAGCCGACGAAAGTCTGTAGGGGGAGCCGTCGGCTTCCCATGGGACGACAACGTCGTCCCCTACAGAAATATTCGATCAAAACACACGCTCACCCTGCACGTAAACCGAATGCGTCTGCGGAAACCCAAACCAATACGCCAGCTCACGATAATCTTCGCAATCGAAGATCGAAAAGTTTGCAAGTTTTCCCGGTTCGAGCGAGCCAATCTTGTCGCCGCGACTGAGACTGTAAGCGGCGTTAATTGTCGATGCCGTGATCGCTTCCGCAGGCGACATTTTCATTTGCGTACAAGCAAGCGACAATATCATCGGCATGGATGTCGTCGGCGACGATCCAGGATTAAAATCCGTCGCAATTACCACCGCGAGTCCAGCGTCGATCATCTCCCGCGCGAGCGGATAACATGTCGATCCCAGCGCGTAAACCGAACCGGGGAGAAGAACCGGCTGCACGCCTGCCGATTTTAATGCTGCTAGCCCCTCTTCATCCGTTTTCTCCAAATGATCCGCCGTGGTTGCTCCCAATTCCGCCGTTAGCTTCGCGCCGCCGGAATTCGTAAGTTGGTCGACATGCGCGCGCAGCTTGAATCCAAGCTTCTTCGCCGCCGTCAAGATCCTTCGCGACTGTTCGATGTCGAAGTAACCGTACTCACAAAAGATGTCGCAAAACTCGGCTAGCCTTTCCGACGCGATTCGCGGCAACATTTCGTTGATGACAAGATCGACGTAGTCCGATTCTCGAAGTTCGCGCGGGACCGCATGCGCACCGAGAAATGTCGGGACAACTTCGAGACGCGTCTCTTGATTGAGTCGCCGCATCACGCGCAGAATCTTTAATTCATCCTCGACCGTCAGCCCATAACCCGACTTTGCTTCCACGGTCGTAGTCCCGCACCTCAAAAACCAATTCGCGTGTTTCTTCGCCTGCGCGAGAAGGTCGACATCGTTCGAGGCGCGTGTTTTCTCAACGGTTGACCAAATCCCGCCACCTGCCGCCGCGAGTTGTTCGTAGGTTTCGCCGCGCGCACGACGTTCAAAGTCGTCAAGACGGTTCCCGGAAAAGACAAGGTGCGTATGTGCATCGACAAACCCCGGCAATACAACTTTCCCTCCCGCGTCGATAACCTCCGCGTCGCGCGTGTTTTTCTCGATCTCCTTACTCGCGCCAACGATGTCGATCTTGCCGTCGCGAATCAACATCCCGCCGTCGCGAATGATCGCGAGGTCGGACATTTCGTGGCCGATACGCGGACGTTTCGGACCTAACAGCGTGACAAGCTGCGAAGCGTGAAGAAGAGCTACAGACTTCAAGATTAGCCGATCTTGCTCTCAACAATCCGATCAATTTTCTTAAATTCAGATTCGGATTCGGCGCTAATTTTCCGGGCTTTTTCCTGAAGAATTGATTTCCCTTCTTTATCTTTCAGGCCTGCCAAGTTAATTCGGACGTTGAGCGCGGCTCCGCTAATACAGGTGTGTATCGCGAGAAGCCCCACGCCAACATCCGAAATCGAAGCGGGGTTACCTTGTTCAGCCATCTCAGCGAGAAGTGGGTACGATTTGAAGGCCGTTTCCATTACTCGCAATGGAATCTCCGCCGCATATTTGCTGGCTGCTTGGATGGCGGCGGAGCGCGCCGCTTTTTCTTCTGCGGATTCCTTGGGCAAGGCGAATGCATCCATCACTTTGTTGAAGGCAGCGGTGTCTTCATCGACCAGCAAGAGCAATTCATCCTTCAATTGCTGCGCCTTAACCGCCCAGTCACTGAAATATTTAAGTTTGTCATCCCAGCCACGTTTCCCAGCTGAAAGATTGGCCACCATTCCGCCAAGCGAAATGCCCAATGCGCCGATTAACGCGGCGACAGAACCACCGCCCGGCGCAGGTGAATCGCTCAGTGTTTCATTGCAGAACTGACGCAAGTCCATTTTCACGAGTGATTTTTTTGAGGCAGATTCCATCTTGAATTCTATGATCTTCTCTTTGGGATCGAATGGTTTCAACTCACTTAATCCCATCGAGCGGATCCCGATATCAATAAGCTCTTCTTCCGAAGCGCCTTCCGACCATTGCTGTTTACGGAGAAAATATTTTCCCGCATCGACCAGACATTTTTTTGGAAGCATGCCCACGACTTCTGATCCGGTGACCCGCAAGCCTCGTTTAGTCGCCGCTTCGTTACAGGCATCAAACGCAGCATGTAAGGGCGTTTCTTCAATGTTCGTCAGGTTCATGGAAACCTGCGCGATACCGTATTCTTCGACATACCAGCCGATGGCTTTCACATGCTTTAACATTCCTGGAATACGAACAGGCTCTCCATTTTCATCGAGCACAGGTTCACCCGAAGGCGTGCCGTCCTCCGTTTTGATCCTGCCATTTTCTCTCACATCAAAAGCGACTGAAGTGGCCCTTCGCACTGCTTTGGTATTCAGATTCACATTGTAGGCGACTAAAAATTCACGTGCGCCAATCGCGGTTGCGCCCGACTTTTCACTGAATGTGGTCGGTCCGAAATCCGGCTTCCATGCAGGTTCCTTTATTTTCTCGAAGAAGCCTTCGTATTCTCCGGAACGTATGATCGAGAGGTTTGAACGGGACTGATCTGTTGCCGCCTTTTCGTAGAGGTAGACTGGAATATTCAATTCATCGCCAACCCGCTTTCCTAATTGCTTTGCACAGGCGATCGCTTCTTCCCAACTCACGTTACTCACTGGGATGAACGGACAAACATCGGTTGCGCCCATGCGCGGATGCGCGCCCTTGTGTTTACGCATGTCGATGAGTTCCGCTGCTTTCTGAATTCCGCGGAACGCAGCCTCCACCGCCGCTTCGGGACCGCCTGCGAACGTGACCACAGTGCGATTGGTGCTTGCACCGGGATCCACGTTGAGCAGTGAGATTCCTTCCACCGATTCAATTGCTGTGGTGATTTGCCGAATGACATCCAAGTCGCGGCCCTCAGAGAAATTTGGCACGCATTCGATGAGTTTTTGCATAATGCGCTACGCCAGGCTTTATCAACCCCGCGCCTTCGGCTTCATCGGGATGTCGATCTTGTTCAGCGCCGCGAAATCAATCGCGCGCGAGTAACCGGCGTCGGCGTGGCGGAGCACGCCCATTCCGGGATCGCTAGTAAGAACGCGCTCGAGTCGCCGCTTGGAATTTTCAGTTCCGTCGGCGACGACGACCATGCCGGCGTGCTGCGAATAGCCGATGCCAACGCCACCGCCGTTATGGATCGAGACCCAGGACGCTCCGCCAGCGGTATTGACGAGCGCGTTGAGCAAAGGCCAATCAGCGATCGCATCGCTGCCGTCGAGCATTCCTTCCGTTTCGCGGTTGGGCGATGCGACCGATCCCGCGTCGAGATGGTCGCGCCCGATCACGATGGGCGCTTTGATTTCGCCGCGTTTCACCAAATCATTCATGGCCACGCCAAATTCGGCGCGCTCCCCATAACCGAGCCAACAAATCCGCGCGGGCAATCCCTGAAATTGAATCCGTTCTTCGGCGAGCTTCATCCAGCGCGCCAGAGTTTGGTTCTTCGGAAATAGTTCGAGCGCAAGCCGATCGGTGCGCGCAATGTCTTCAGGCTCGCCGCTCAGCGCAACCCAACGAAACGGGCCATGACCTTCGCAAAAAAGCGGCCGAATGTATTCTGGAACGAAACCGGGAA
The DNA here is from genome assembly GCA_003219995.1 of Verrucomicrobiota bacterium. Taxonomy (GTDB): domain Bacteria; phylum Verrucomicrobiota; class Verrucomicrobiia; order Chthoniobacterales; family UBA10450; genus UBA10450. The sequence goes on along the minus strand of QHRC01000195.1, from coordinate 1,240 downwards.
TATCGAACGCGTTCTGCACGCCCGCTTTTTTTGCCTGTGCGCGAATGTTGTTTCCGTAATCGAACGTGACCGCGCCTTTTTTTTGCAAGGCGAGCATGGCATCGACATGCACGGCCATGGAATGCATCGACTTGTCGATGTATTGGTCGGGATTTTTCGCGCGCAAAGCGAGCGCATCTTCGAGCGACATGCCATGCGGCACATAACCATTGAGCGCATCGTGCGCGCTCGTTTGATCCGTCAACACGTCGGGAACGACGTCGCGTTTGACGATTTCGGGCAAGACGTCAGCACAGTTCCCGACGAGACCGATCGAAATCGCTTGCCGATCTTTGCGCGCCGCGTCGATCAACCTGAGCGCCTCATCAAGCGACCGCACCATCTTATCGCAATAACCACTTTTCAATCTCTTCTCGATCCGCGTTGGATCGACGTCTACTCCGAGAAAGACGGCGCCGTTCATGGTGGCGGCGAGGGGCTGAGCGCCACCCATTCCGCCAAGTCCACCTGTCAAAACGAATTTTCCTTCAAGGGAACCGCCAAAGTGTTTGCGCCCAGCCGCCGCAAAAGTCTCAAAGGTGCCCTGCACGATTCCCTGACTGCCGATGTAAATCCACGAGCCGGCGGTCATCTGGCCGTACATGGTCAGGCCGAGTCGCTCGAGGCGATTGAACTCGGCATAGTTCGACCATTGCCCGACCAGATTTGAATTGGCAATCAGGACACGCGGCGCTTCATCGTGCGTGCGGAATTTCCCCACCGGCTTGCCTGATTGAACCAGCAGCGTTTCGTCATTTTCCAATTCACGGAGTGAACGCACGATCGCATCGAACGCGTCCCAACTTCTGGCGGCGCGTCCGGTCCCGCCGTAAACGATGAGCTGATCGGGATTCTCGGCCACGTCCGGGTCCAGATTGTTCATCAGCATGCGCAAAGCCGCTTCCTGATGCCAACCTTTGCAGCTTCGTTCGTTGCCGCGCGGCGCCTGAATGATTCGCTTGCCGCTCATAATTTTTCGTAGTCGCTATCGAATTTTTGCCGGCGAATTGCTTCCGCTACCCGCGCAATGTCGCCGGAAAGGGGACGATCTTGTGCCAGCGGTGATGCAATCTTCCTGATAGCGGCAAAGGCCCGTTCGACGCCGCGGCCTGCTTTGAGCGGGCGTCGATGCTCCAAAGCTTCAGCACCGGCGAGCAATTCAATAGCGAGAAGATTTTCCGCAAGATCGACAATCGACCGA